>CAMATG010000246.1 GCA_945860645.1 Candidatus Sulfopaludibacter sp. SbA3
GGCGCAGAAGTGATAAAGACCTTGGGGAATGCGAACAAACGGGGCGATATCGGTGGCGCGAAACCAGGCGCAGAGATCGGCGATGCGTTCGGTGTCGTAGCCGGTGTGTTCCATGTCGATCATGACGAAATCGGGATTGGCGCCGGCGACGATGCGGGCGATATTGCGCGTGCCGAAGTCGCTGATCATATGGCCGGCGGCGGTGCCGGTGGCGGCGATGGACTGCTGGAATTTATTGGCTTTCATGCGCGGGATACTCGGATTTGCTCTCGCCGGGTAGTCTATCACGGGGTTTCGTCTCTTTCAGATTGGTGACCAACCCCGGCCATTTGTTAGAGTAGGGGCCATGAAACGGCTCATCGTTTGGACTGGCGTCGTAATGGCAGTGGCCTTCTCCGAAGATCTGCAGGAAGCGTTCAAGAAGCGCAGCCTGGCGGCGGAGCAGACGGGATTGAAGGAGCCGTTCCGCGGCGTGACGGCCAATGGGACCGTGGAACCGGGCCTGTTTCCGGTGAAATCGACAGGCGTTTCGACGGAGCCGGTGCGGAAGGCGGCGGTGGCGTTTCTGGCCGGGTTGACCGACGCGCAACGCGCGAAGACCAAGTTCCCGATCGACGACAGCGAGTGGCGCAAGTGGATGAACCAGCACTTCTACGTGCGGCAGGGCGTGAGTTTCCTGGAGATGAACGAGAAGCAACGGGAGCTGGGCTTCGCCTTGCTGCGCGCGTCGTTGAGCGCCGACGGACTCAAACTCTCGCGCGACATCATGAAGCTGAACGAGACGCTGGGCGAACTGAACAATAACGATTTCGTGCAGTACGGCGAGTGGCGCTATCACATCACCGTGATGGGCGAGCCGTCAAAAGACAAGCCGTGGGGCTGGCAGATCGACGGCCACCACCTGATCATCAACTACTTCGTGCTGGGTGACCAGGTGGTGATGACGCCGACCTTCGTCGGGTCCGAGCCTGTGATCGCCACCTCCGGCAAATACAAAGGAACGTCGATCCTGCAGGAAGAGCCGAAAATGGGGCTGGCGCTGATCCGCTCGCTTGACGCCGGGCAGAAGAAGAAGGCGATTCTGGAGACCGCCAAGCCCGCGAACAACAACGTGGGAGAGGCGTTCAAGGACAACGTAGTATTAGACTACGCCGGCGTGCGCGGCTCGGAAATGACTGCGGCGCAGAAGAAGGCGATGCTCGGAGTGGTGGCTAAGTACGTGAGTAACATGGACGACGGCCACGCGAAGGTGAAAATAGCCGAAGTGGAAAAGCACTTAGACAAAACGTACTTCGCCTGGATCGGCGGCACTGACGACGCAAGTGTCTTTTATTACCGCATTCACAGCCCCGTGATTCTGATTGAATTTGACCACCAGCGCCCGGCCGGCCTACGAGGCATGATGAAAGACCAATCGCCCAATAAGGAGCACGTCCACGTCGTCATCCGCACCCCCAACGGCAACGATTACGGCAAGGACCTCCTCCGCCAGCACTACGCGAAGCACAAGCACTAACCACCATGAGCCAATCCCTTTCCCGCCGCGCCTTCCTGGCGCTGGGCGGCGGCCTGTTCGCCCAAACGCCGCAAAAGCCCAACATTTTATTGATTCTCTGCGACGATCTCGGCTACGGGGACGTCCAGGCCTACTACCCCGAATCCAAGATTCCGACGCCGCACATGGACAAACTGGCGCGCGAAGGCATGCGTTTCACCGATGCTCACTCGCCTTCCTCCGTCTGCACACCCACGCGCTACGGCCTGCTGACCGGACGCTACTGCTGGCGCACGCGCATGAAGAGCGGCGTCGGCAGCGGCTATTCCCCGGCGCTCATCGAACCGGGCCGCGCCACGATCGCCTCCCTGCTCAAGAGCCAACGCAATTACCGCACGGGTGGTTTTGGTAAGTGGCACTTAGGCCTCGGCAACGAGGAAAAAGTAGATTACGCCAAGCCATTTACACCCTCGCCAAATGACTTTGGTTTCGATGAATTCTTCGGCATTCCGGCGTCACTCGACATGCCCCCGTATGTCTTCATCGACAACCATCGCGCCGTCGAGCCGCCGACATCGACCATCGCCGACAACGGCGAAGTCAAGCGCGGCCCTTTCTGGCGCGGCGGCCCGCGATCGCCGTCGTTCCAAATGGAAGACGTGGTCCCCTCAATCGTCAAACGCGCATGCGAGTTCGTGGAAAAGGAGAAAGGCCCCTTCTTCGCCTATGTCCCGCTACCGGCGCCACACACGCCTTGGGTGCCGTCGAAGCCGTTCCAGGGTAAGTCAAAAGCCGGGCTGTACGGGGACTTCGTCGAAGAGACCGACGCCTCAATCGGCAAGATCCTCGAAAGCCTGGAACGCACGGGAAAGGCGAAGAACACGCTGGTCATCGTCACCTCCGACAACGGCGCTCCGTGGGAGGAGCGCGATGCCCGCGAGACCATCGGCCACTGGGCCAACGGCACATGGCGTGGGCAAAAGGCAGACATCCAGGAGGCCGGCCACCGTATTCCATTCATGGTCCGTTGGCCCGGCGTGGTGAAGCCCGGAACCACCTCCAGCCAGACCATCTGCCTCACCGACGTGTTCGCCACCATCGCCCAGATCCAGGGCATTGCGTTGACCGACACCATGGGCGAGGACAGCGTCAGCCTGCTAACATCCTAACCGGCAAGCAGCGCGGCGCCGCGCGCGAAGCCGTCGTCCACCACTCGGCCTCCGGCGTCTTCGCCATCCGCCAGGGCGACTGGAAACTGGTGCTTGGCCGCGGCTCCGGGGGCTTCTCCGCACCCGTAAAGATCGTTCCCAAACCAGGCGAGCCCACGGTGGAACTCTACAACCTGCTGAACGACCCGCACGAGGACCACAACGTCTACGACGCGAACCCCAAAATCGTCGCCCGCCTTACGGCGCTTTTGCAGCGCTACCAGGACGCCGGCCACAGCCGTTAAAGGACAAGCTCCAGGTACAACGCGCCCTCAATCGGGTTCGCCGTATAGGGCGCGATGTCCTCGAAACCCAGCCGCCGGTACATCGCAATCGCGGTGCCCATCTGCGGCAACGTATCCAGCCGCAGCCGGGAGTACCCGCGCGTGCGCGCCACGTCGATTGCGGCTTCGGCCAACGCGCGCCCCAACCCGGTCCCCTGAAATTCCGGCCGCACAAAAAGCCGCTTCATCTCCGCCGTAAACGGATCCAGCGCCCGCAGCGCGACCACGCCCGCCCCATCACCCGCCACCAAGATTGTCCCCTGCGGCGGCGCATAGCGGCCAGGCAGCCCGGCCAGCTCTTCTTCAAAACTCTGAAAGCACAGGTCGACGGCGATATGGGCCTGATACTCGCGGAACAGCGTGCGCACCAGGTCCATCTCCTCCGCCAGCGCCGGCCGAATATCGCACGCCGCCGGCATTACTTTTGAAACCCCGGCCCGTAGATCGCCCGCCCCGGCCGCGCCGGCAGCATCTTGCCATCCACCAGCACCGGCGTGCCGTTGACGATCACATGCGCGAACCCCTCGGCATACTGGTGCGGATTGCCGAATTCGGACTTATCGATCACCGTATTGGCATCGAAGACGGCGACATCGGCCTTCATCCCCGGCCGCAGCAACCCGCGGTCCATAATCCGAAACCGCCCGGCCGGCAGACCGGACATCCGGCGCACCGCGTCCTCCAACGTGATCACTTTTTTCTCCCGCACATAGCGCCCCAGAACCCGCGCAAATGTCCCATAACTGCGCGGATGCGGCACGTCCTCGCCGAACACCGGAATGCCGCCATCGGAGGCGATCATCGTCCCCGGATACCGCATAATGCGCACCACGTCGTCCTCGGAAATCGCGTGATAAATGCACGAACAGCCGCCCAGCTCCTGCAACCGCACCACGTGTTCGGCGGCCTTTTCAAAGTCGTCCGATCCGGTCAGATCCCGCAAGCTCTTCCCCGCCAACGTCCGGTCCCCGGCGCAACTGGCGAAGACCACATTCCGCAAGTCCCCCGATCCACGGTCGACCTTCAGATTAACGACAATATCCTGCTTCATCCGCGCGCGCGCCTCCGGTGACGCCGCCCGCTCCTTGAACGATTTCTGCCCGCTCTCCAGCGCCCACTTCGGCACCAACGCCGCCAGCCCGGTCGACGAAGCCGTGTACGGATACTGATCGATCGAGATATCGACGCCCCGCGCCCGCGCCTCCTCCACCAGCCGCAGCGTCTCCACCGATTGGCCCCAGCTCTTCCCGCCCATAATCTTGTGGTGCGTAATCTGCGCCGGCAGATGCCCTTCTTCGCCAATCCGAATCAGCTCTTTCACGGAATCGACACTCTTGGCCGCCTCGTCCCGCATGTGCGACGTGTAAACGCCACCCATCTCGCCAGCCACCCTGGCCAGCGCCACCACTTCCTCGGTCGGCGTAAACGCACCGGGCACATAGAACAGTCCGGTCGACAACCCGAAGGCACCCTCGCGCATCGCCTGCCGGACGATCTCGCGCATCTTGTCCAGCTCTTCCGGCGTCGCCTTGCGATCTTTCAGTCCAATCACTTTTTCGCGAACCGTCCCCTGGCCCAACATCATCCCGAAGTTGGTGGTGGCCGGTACCTTCGAAAAGCGGGTGAGGTACTCCCCCACCGGGAACGGGGACGACCCGTCCGGCCCTTCGATAATCGTCGTCACGCCCTGCCGAATCTGGTTCTCCGCGCTGGGCACCTCAAAGATGCCGCGCCGCCCATGACTGTGGGTGTCGATGAACCCAGGTGTGACCGTTTTGCCACGGGCGTCCAGCGTTTGCCGCGCCGTCACTTTCTTCGCTGGACCCACGTAGACGATCGTGTCGCCCTTAATGCCGACATCCCCGACATACCAGGGATTGCCGGCGCCATCGACAATCCGGCCCCCTGCAATCCAAATGTCATATTCCGGAGTTTGCGCCGCCAATGGCGCCATGGCGCAAACAATCAGGATCAGACGCCGCAGGTACCCGTTCATTGGCACATTGTAGCGCGGCCCGTTTGGGCACAGTGTCCGAAAACGCTACGGTGCTGTGTCGGAAGGGGGCTTATCGCCCTTGGCCGGCACCGGCGGAGCGGCAGAGGTCAACATGCTTAGAAACAAGCCCAGAATGACGAAAACAGCAATGAGTCCCGAGACTGGCATATAACCTCCGCGCTTTTATACTGCAATTCAACCGCCATTCGGCAGGCGCGGCTATCGGGACTGTTGCCCCTACGAATCTTGCGATTCAACGCGGGGGGGACGGGTTGTCAAAGAAGTGAGGAACAAGCTGAGAATATATAGACCGGCTACGACCGCGGTAGCGGCGAGTCCAGTGCTCGGTAGTGCCATTGGTAGGCTCATCGTCTAATCCCCTCACTTCTTTAACGCGTCAAACAGGAAAATAGATGCGCAAAGATTTGTGAATAAATTTCGAGAAGCGTTTCATGGCGGAAACATGATACGTTGCAAAAGATGCGTATTGAACTGGCGTTTGGAAAGACCGGGCTCGCCGCGGAGCTGCCCGACACACTGCGGTATCAGTTTTTGGAGGCCCGCTCGGCGGTAGCGCTCGACGACGGCATCGCCGCTCTCGAAGCAGCGATGGACGCGCCGATCGGCACCGCCCCCCTCGTCGAACTGGCCCAAGGGAAGAAGACAGCCGCGATTTCCGTCTGTGACATCACCCGCCCGGCGCCCAACCGGATGGTTCTGCCGCCGCTGTTGGCGCGCCTGGAACAGGGCGGTATCACCCGGGAAAACACCACGGTGCTGATCGCCACCGGGCTCCACCGCCCGGCGACGGAAGAGGAGATTCGCGAGATCATCGGCCCGGATCTCTACGGGAAAATCCGCGTCGTGAACCACCACGCAAAGGTTCTCTCCGAACACACCTATCTGGGCGACACCTCCACCGGCACCCCCGTCCACATCGATTCGCGCTTCATCGACGCCGACCTCCACATCACCCTCGGCTTCATCGAGCCCCACCTCATGCTCGGTTTCTCCGGCGGCCGCAAGCTGATCGCCCCCGGCCTCGCCGCCCAGGAGACGATTAAGGTTCTCCACAGCCCCAAGTTCATGCGCGACAAGCGCGCCGTCGAAGGCTCGGTCGAAGACAATCCGCTCCATCGCGAACTGATCGAAATATCCCGCATCGCCCGGCACGACTTCCTCGTTGACGTTTCCCTGACGCGCGACCGCAAAATCGCCCAGGTCTTCGCCGGCCACCCCGAACAGGCCCACCGCCGCGGCATGGAGTTCGTCGGTAAGGTCATGTTGGAACGCATCGAAGAGCCCGTCGACGCCGTCATCACCACCTCCGCCGGCTATCCCCTGGATCTGACGTTCTACCAAACCGTGAAGGGAATCACCGCCGCCAGCCACATCGTCAAACCGGGTGGCCGGATTCTGGTCGTCTCAGCCTGCACCGAAGGCGCCGGCGCGCCGGAGTTCTGCGAAATGCTGGAGCGCTTCCCTACCCCGCAGGCGTTCCTGGACCACGTGGCCGATAACCCGGTCGTCGTCGACCAGTGGCAGTTGGAGAAGCTGGCGCTCGTCTGCCGCGATAAAGAACTGCTCTTCCACGTTCCCGGGTTGGAGGCGCGCTACCAGGACAAGCTGTGGGGCCGTACGTTCGCCGATGTGAACGATGCTGTCGCCGCCGCGCTTGCCGGCCTGCCCTCCGGCGCCCGCATCGCGGTCATTCCCGAAGGACCCTACGTACTGGCGAGAGTGGAGGAAGGCGTCTTGGCCTGAGGCCAGCCGTCTCGATCCACCGCCGATTTCCCATCTTCAGCCAGTTGCCGGCTGGCGTATTTATGACGATACATACGCTGGTCGGCAATGGATAGAAGCAGTTCCGCGTCCGCGCCATCTTCCGGATATCGGGCGCTGCCGACCGCGCAGGACAGAACATTTTCCCCGGTGATCATCCGCCCGGCATCGGCGGCGAGTTGCGAGAGTTGCGCGGCGCGGACATCGAAGTTCCCCGCATCCACGCCGGGCATGACGATCACAAACTCGTCCCCGCCCATGCGGGCGACGTAGTCGTATTCCCGGCAGTTCTCGCGCAGCCGGGATGCCACCTCACGCAGCACCCTATTTCCTTCCAGGTGGCCAAACCGGTCGTTGACCAGTTTGAACCCGTTCAAATCGCAGACCAGCAATTCCAGCGGTTCGGCGTTGCGGCGGCACCGGTTCAGTTCCTCCTCCAGACGGGGGAAGAGGCTGCGCGCGTTCGGCAGGCCGGTCAGGTAATCGGTGGTAGCGGTCGTCTCGGCCACATGGAACTTCAGGGCGTTCTCGATGGAGTTCGACAGTTTCGCGCTGATGCCGTTCAGGATCCGCAGGTGATCTCTGGAAAACGCGTCTTTGTCGGCATGGTACAGCGACAGAACGCCGACCACGCCCTGCGCGCCCTCCAACGGCACCGCCAGTGCGGACCGCAGCGTGGAGAATTTCGTCGGATCGTTCAGATAGCCCGGCTCCACCGAGGGATTGCCATTAAGAATCGGTTGCCGCCGCTCGGCCACCCATCCGCTCAACCCCTGTCCGTAGGGGATCTCCAGCGAGGCGAACAGCCGGAAGTTCTCGCCGGTGACATATTCGGGAATCAACTTTTCGTCGCGCAGGAAGTAGATCGCCAGCGAGTCGAACGGGACCAGCCGCTTCAGTCGCGTCGCCAGCACGGAGAGCGTCTCCTGCAGGCTGAGCGAACTGCCAAGGTCACTGGTCAGTTCGAACAGCGTCAGAACTTCCAATCGCGCCGCCGCAATCTTGTCCAGGAAATTTGGCGCGTGGCCGGTGGCGCTACTCCCATCGGGAGTCGAGGGAGCGGCCTGCTCAAATCCAGCCGCCGGCTTGCCGCGCGTCACCCGCAACGAGGCGATATCTTTGATCCGGCCCGCGTTCGCCTTCACGGTTTGCTCCAGGTAGTGGTAGTTCGCCACCAGCACCTGCACCACATCCGGGTCGAACGATTGCCCGGCCTCTTTCTGTACAAACGCAATTGCCTCCGACGGCGGCAACGCGCGACGGTATTGCCGGTCGGAACTCAGTGCATCAAAGCAATCGACCGCCGATAGGATCCGCGCGCCAATGGGAATACTGGCGCCACGCAGCCCGTCCGGGTAGCCCTCGCCATTCCAGCGCTCGTGATGCGAACGCACAATGGGCGCCACCGGATAGGGGAAATTGGCTCTTTCAATAATGTCGGCGCCGACGATCGGGTGGATCTTCATCTTCTCGAATTCATCCGGAGTCAGACGGCCAGGCTTGGA
>CAMATG010000247.1 GCA_945860645.1 Candidatus Sulfopaludibacter sp. SbA3
CCCGGCATCCGATACACCAACAGCGCGGGGAGCCAAAGGAGCGGCCCCAACAGCGCGAACACCGGCGGGTCGTCGTGTCCCTTCACCGCAACGTAAATCACCGCCCACGTGACGCACGCCGCCGCGAGCATTCCGTACTTCGCCGAATCCGCCAGCAGCCCTGTATTGCGCCGAAGGTACAGCACCGCCATCCAAAACGCCCCCGCCAACAAGACCGCCAAAAACAGAGGCCCCGGTGCGGATCATTCTCCCACCGCGGTCCCAGTGTCTTCAGCGATAGGAACATGACACAGGACAGCGAAATACCCAGTATCGCAGCGATGGCGTGATAAATACTCCGCATCTCGCTTCGATCATACTTTACAATGCAAAGAACTATCAAGTTATTTCCGTTCGCCGGGTAGCGGAATGCCAGGAGATAATGACCCCATGCCACTCACCCGGCGCCACTGGCTGCTCTCCTCATCGGCCCTCGCCCTCCCCGCCGCGCCCGCCCCCGCCCAAATCGTCACCCTCACCGCCGGCCCCAAACACCACTTCTTCGGCTACTACGGCGTCTCCCCCTGGAACCGCGCCGGCGACAAAATCGTTTGCCTCGAAACCGAGTTCCAAAACCGCATGCCCCGGCCCAATGAACCCGCCCTCATCGTCGCCGCCCATCCGGAGTCCGGCGCCACCACGCCCATCGCCGAAACCCGCGCCTGGAACTTGCAGCAAGGCTGCATGCTCAACTGGTCGCCCACCGATCCCCACACCATCCTCTACAACGATGCCGATGGCGGCGACATCGTCTCCGTCGCCCTCTCCCTCAAAACAAACAAGCGCCGCATCTACAACCGCGCCATCGAAAGCGTCGCCCCCAACGGCCGCTTCGCCAGCTGCGTCACCTACGGCCGCCTCGCCCGCCTCCGGCCCGTCGTCGGCTACGCCTCGGCCAAAGACCCCAACCCCGACGCCCATCACCCAGCTAACGACGGCGTCCACATCCTCGATCTAAAGTCCGGCCGCAGCCATCTCGCCGTCTCCCTCCTCCAGCTCTACGAAGCCCTCGCCCCGAAACACCCCGCCCTCAAAGACCAGCCGCTCTTCGTCCAGCATTCCATCATCAACCCCGCCAGCAACCGCCTCTTCTTCCTCGTCCGTACCAACGTCGCCGGCAAGCTGACTTCGGCCATGTTCACCGCCGGCCTCGATGGCGCCGGCCTCCGCGAAGTCGTCCCCTTCGGCGGCGGTGTCTCCCACTTCGCCTGGCGCGGCCCCAACGAGATCATGGCCACCTTCCGCATCGACGACAAAATCCGCCACGTCCTCTTCCGCGATACGCCCAATCCCGAATACACGGTCGTCGGGCCGGAATTCCTCGACGCCGACGGCCACTGCAGCTTTAGCCCCGATTCCCAACGCATCGTCACCGATCGCAACGTCTCCGCCGTCCCCGCCAAACGCCTCATGCTCTATCACCTCGCCCGCCGTGAAGCCACCGTGCTCGGCGAATTCCCCATGCGTACACCGGCGGGGGAAAACTACCTCTCCACCGATCTCCGCTGCGATCTCCACCCCCGCTGGAAATCCACCGGCGACCAGATCTGTTTCGACGCGCTCGACACCAAAACCTGGACGCGCCAACTCCACATTGCCCGCCTATCGAACTAGCTACTCCGTCCGCAACATCGCCATCGGGTCCACGCGGATCGCTCGCAGCACCGGCGCCACCGCCGCCGCCACGCCAATCAACAGAATCGCTCCCGCCGGAACCACCAGCCGTCCCCACTCCGTCGCGTCCACCTCAAACAGCAGGGTCTCCACATACCGCCCCGCCCCCATCCCCCCGGCAACTCCCGCCACCGCGCCCAGCGCCACAACCACCGCCGTCTCCCGGATCGCCATTCCCGCAATCCCCGTCCACGGCGCGCCCAGCGCCATCCGGATTCCAATCTCCCTCCGCCTCTGCAACACCGTGTAGTCCAACACCCCGTAAAGCCCCAGGCCCGACAACAACGCGGCGATCCCCGCGAAGAACAAGGCAATCATCGCGATCAACCGTTCCTGCAGCGTCTGCGCCCGCACCAGGTCCATCTGCGAGCGCACATTGCTCACCCGGAAGTCCGGCCGCAGCCGCGCAATCTCTCGCCGCAGCGCCCCGGCCAGCGACAGCGGCTCCCCTTTCGCCGTCCGCACCACAAACGTTCGCTCCCGTAGCGGCGCTAGGCCACCCGTAACCCGCGCCTGCCGGAACGGTGTATACGCCACCGGCAGAATCGGGTCCCGCAGGCTGCGGTACGGCGCATCCTTGGCCACACCCGTTACCTCATACCGCGCCCCGCGACAGACAAACCACTTCCCCACCGCCTCTTCCCCAGGAAAGAACTGGCGCGCAAACGTCTCGTTGACGATCGCGCTCCCCGGCGTGGTCTCCTCTTCCCGGAAATCCCGGCCCGCTAGAATCGGGATGCCCATCGTTCCCAGCCAACCCGGCGAGACGTCCAGGAAATAGGCGAGCACCGGCCCCGGTGGCGCCGCCCCAACCGCGATGAAGTTGTTCGTCGCCCGCCCTGCAAGCAGCGGCCAACTCGCCAAACCCACCGATTCCACGCCCGGCATCGCACGCAGTTGCCCCGCCACCTGTTCCCAAACCATCGGCGATTGGCCCTGCGCCGCCACGACATCCAGCGTCACCACTCCCTCCGCCGTAAAACCCAGCGGCTTTCGCGCCAATCGGTCAAACGTCGCCGCAAACAGCCCGGAAACAAACAGGACCACAAAACAAAACGCCACCTGCACCCCGATCAACACATGCATCGTCCGCCGCCAGGCCTTCGGATTCGCTCCGCCACGCAGGGCCCGCATGGGGTCCACCGCGGATGCCCGCAGCGCCGGCGTCATGCCGAACAGCAGCGTCACCAGCACGGTCAGCAGAACCGCGAAACTCATCACACGAACGTCCATCGGCAACGCCAGATAGGCCGGGTTGTCCGGTGGATTCAGTTGGCTCACCACGTAAGGCGCCGTCCACCAGGCAAACAGCAGTCCCAGCCCGGACGCCATCAGCCCCAGAATCAGACTTTCCACCAGCACCATGCGCACCAGCCGCCACCGGCCCGCGCCAATTGAGATACGCAGCGCCATCTCCCGCGTCCGCGCCGTCGCCTGCGCCGTCAGCAGGTTCGCCAGGTTCGCACAAACGATGAACAGAACCAACGCCACCAGCATGCCCAGCATCACCAGCGGCCGGCGGTAGCCCCGCTGCAACGAGGAAGCGCCAGCCCCGGCCGGCGTCAGAACCAGCGTCCGCTGGAGATAGCGGTCAATCGCCTCCTGCCGCATCGATTGGAATCCCTTCGCTCTCTCCCGCTCGAACCCGATATCGCTCGCCTGCAGTTCCTGTCGTAGCCGCTCTGGATTGGCGTCCGGGCGCACCCGCGCCAGAATGCGGTGCCACGTCGAGTCACCTCGAACCGCGGCCGCGTGCATCGTGGCCGGCACAAAGATGTCGTTCGCCACTCCGGTTTCCGTGCCGGTGAATCCGGCCGGCCCCACGCCTAGAATCGTAAGAACCTGGTCCCGCATTTGAAAGGATTGCCCCACCACCTCCGGCCGCGCCCCGAATCGCCGCGTCCAATACTCGTGCGATAGCACGGCATATGGATGCGCACCCGGCCGGTCATCGTCACTCGCGGTCAACAGCCGACCCGCCGCCGGTCGCAATTGAAACGAAGTAAACAGCGCCCCGCTCACGTATTGCACCGTTGCCTTTTCCATATCCGCGGCGCCGGTGAGAAGGATGTCCATCCGCGAGGAAGGGGAAACGGCCAGCAACTCCGCTTCGCCTCGTACCGTCTCACGCATGCGCAGAAAGGAGGGGTACGCCCAGCTGTCAAATTCGTAGACCTTCCCGTCAAACCCGGCCCCAACGCGCGAAAGCGCGGCCAACTCCCCCGGCGCCGCCACCGGGAGCGGACGCCACAGCAGCGCGTCCATCACGCGGAAGGTGGCTAGGCATGCCCCCGTCGCCAACGCCAGCGAAAGCACCGCTACCGCACTCGCTGTCCGGTGTTTATGCAGTTGCCGCCAACCGTAAGCAGCGTCCGCCACCAGCGATTCCAGCCGCGGCAGTCCCCGCTGCTCTCGGTAGAGCTCCCGCATCGCCGCCATCCCGCCAAACTCCGCCTCGGCCCGCCTCCTCGCCTCGTCATCGGAGTACCCGGCCTGCCGGTACTCGTCCGTCGCCATCGTGACATGCGCGTCGAACTCCTCCCGCAGCCGCTGCTCATCGGCCCGCCTCGTAAACAACGAGCGCCACCGTGCCCACCCCCGCGCCATCGGCCGGAATGCCGTCACGTCAGGTCCTCCGCCTTCACCGTAAAGAACCGGCCCACCAGCGCCGCCGTCTGTTCCCACTGCCGCGTCTCCACTTCGAGTTGCTTCCGCCCCACCCGCGTCAACTCGTAGAACCGCGCCCGCCGGTTGTTCTCCGTCACCCCCCAGTCCGACACAATCGCCCCTTCCTGTTCCAACTTCAACAACACCGGGTACAGCGTTCCCTGGTTCACCGCCAACAAATCGCCGCTAATCTGCCCAATTCGCCGGGACACCCCATACCCATGCATCGGCCCCATCAATTCCAGCGTCTTCAACACCATCAAGGCCAGCGTACCTTGCGGCACATCCGCACGTTCCTTCATCGTCGCCTCCATTGGGATTCCCAATGAAAGACTACCAGAACTTCATTGGGAAAGCCAGTGGAAAATCTTCTTGCCACCTATATCGACCATCGATATACTGATCATCGACTGAGTCATGCCGAGGCCCGAAGACCATCTTCCCCTCACCCCCACCGAGTTCCAGGTACTCCTCTCCCTGGCCGAAGGCGAACGCCACGGCTACGCCTTGATGCAGGATGTCCGCACCCAAACCAACGGCCAGATCCGCCTCGGCCCCGGAACCCTCTACACCCTGCTCGACCGGCTCCTCTCCAACAGCATCATCGAAGAATCCCCGCGCCGCCCGGAACAAAATGAGGACCAGCGGCGTCGATACTACCGTCTCAGCCGTCTCGGCAAAAAAGTGCTCGAAGCCGAAGCACAACGCCTGGAGGCCCTCATCCGTTCGGCCCGCCGGAGGTTATCGCAACATGCTTGACACGCTCTTCACGCTTCTCCTCCGCCTCTACCCGGAGGAATTCCGTACCCGCTTCGGCCCACAGATCGAAGCCGATCTCTACCATCCGGACACCAACAAAGCCCGCGCCATTGTCGACATCCTCCGCAGCGCCCTCTACCACCGCGCCACCTCACCCGGGCTCTACATCGCACTCACGTCCGTCCTTCTCGGCGGCGCCGTCGTCGTTCTCTCCAGCTCACTCCCCCGCCAGTTGCCACTACGATCCGGCAAGCAGGAGGAGCTATACATCGTCATGTTCCTCGCCGTCTTCCTCGTCGTACTCAGTGTCCTCATCCTCGCCATCCACTGGCTGCGAACATGCTCGAAGTCAAAAATCTAACCAAGCGTTTCCGCGGCCTCACCGCCGTCGATAACGTCAGCTTCCACATCCACCCCTGCGAAATCCTCGGCTACCTCGGGCCCAACGGCTCCGGCAAAAGCACCACCGTCAAAATCATCACCGGCCTCTTGGAACCCAGCGACGGCGAAGTCCGCCTCCACGGCCGCACCCTCGTCGACGACCCCATCGCCTTCAAATCCAGCCTCGGCTACGTCCCCGAAGAGCCCTATCTCTACACCCACCTGAGCGGCGCCGAATACCTCATCTTCATCGCCCGCCTCCGGTCGATTCCCTACCAAACCGCCCTCACCCGCGCCGCCGAACTCCTCCGTCTCTTCCAACTCCACGAAGCCCGAAACAGCCCCATGGCGACGTACTCCAAAGGCATGCGCCAGCGAGTCCTCCTCGCCGCCGCCCTCCTCCACGACCCCGAGTTACTCATCCTCGACGAACCCTTCTCCGGCCTCGACGTCAACGCCGCCCTCCTCCTCCGCGGACTCCTCGAAGTCTTCGCCGCCGAAGGCAAAATGATCCTCTTCAGCTCCCACGTCCTCGAAGTTGTGGAGAAGGTCTGCTCCCGCGTCGTCATCCTCTACAAAGGTAAGGTGGTCCTCCAGGACACGATCGAAAACGTCAAGGCTGGGCTCAATCCCGACCTCCAGCAGGTGTTCGCCCAGGTCACCAACCAACAGGACTACGCCCCCGTAGCCCAGGCCATCCTCGCCGCCGTCCGCAAATGACGCCCCGCCAACTCCTCACCCGCTACAGCGTCCAAAGCCTCTTCCGCAGCGAAGCCTTCTCCGAAGCCGGCGTCGACGGCTATCGCACGTGGATCCTCTCCGTCGGCATCGCCCTCTTCTGCTTTCACCTCCATCTGGCCCGGCTCCTCGCCGTCAAGTACGGCTATCTCGCCAGCCTGAAGAACGTCCAATACTTCCAATCCGCCGTCGCTGCTGACGAACTCTTCTACCTCTCCGCCAGCTTCCTCATGATCACCCTCGTCGCCACGCTCCAATGGCAATCCCTCTTCCCCGGCGAACGCGATTTCCAAGTCCTCTCCCCGCTCCCCATCCCCCGCGCCGACATCTTCCTCTCCCGCCTCACCGCCCTCGCCCTCTTCCTGTCCATCTTCCTCGTCACCTTCAACCTTCCGCCCGCCCTCGCCTTCCCCGCCTTCGCCACCGGACCATACCCGATGGCGCCATTCGCCCAACGCCTCGCCGCCCAACTCGTAAGCGGCCTCGGCGCCAGCCTCCACGCCTTCTTCTCCGTCCTGGCGCTCCAAGGCCTCTGCCTCACGCTCCTCCCCCACCGCTGGCGCTCCACCGCGTCCTTCCTCATCCAGTCCACGCTGTTAACAGTAACCATCGCACTCATCCCCATCGTCTGGCACATCCCCGGCCTAAACCGCCTGCTCGACACCCGCGCCGAATGGCTCACCTGGATCCCCAGCCTCTGGTGGACCGGCGTCTGCGAAGTCCTCCGCGGCAGCCCGGACCCCTGGTTTCATTCCCTCGCCAACCGCGCCCTCATCGCCGGCGCCCTATCCATCGCCATCGCCGCGGTGACCTACTTCCAGCTCTACCGCCGCTTCTCCGATTTCGCCCAACCGCCGCGCCCCGTCTCGCCCAATCGCAGCCCGTGGCTCTTCCTGGCCCGCCGCGATGATAACGGCATGCTGGCCTTCATTGTCTGGACGCTCACCCGCAGCGCCCAGCACCGGTTGATCCTCTCCGCGATCGCCGCCGTCGGCGCGTCATTGGCGCTCGACGGCTTTCTCAGCGGCTACATCCGCCAATGGACCCGCGGCCGCAACGCCCAGGGCCTGTTCCAGGAAACCGCCCTCGCCCTCCCGCTCCTGCTCACCTTCAGCCTAACCGCCGCGCTCAGAATGAGCTTCCGGATCCCCCACGAGTGGCGCGCCCACTGGGTCTTCCGCTTGACCGAATCCAACCCCACCCGCCCCGATCAACTCGAAGCCGCCGTCGCCGCCATGTACTGGATCGCCGTCCTCCCGGCGATGGCCGTCGCCCTGCCATTCCAGCCTCTCGCTGCCCTTCCCGTGGTGCTCGGTTGCAACATCTGTCTGGTGGAATTCACCATGCAAGACTGGCAACGCCTGCCCTTCACCGCCACCTACGCCCCCAGCCACCGCCCGGCGGCATTGAGCTTCGTTTTCTTCGTCGTGGCCTTCTCCTCTTACGGCTACGGCCTCGCCGCCATCATCCAAAAGCTCATAACGAATCCCCTCCACTGGACCATCGCGGTGGCCGCACTAACCACCGCCGCCATCCTCCTCCGCCGCAAACGCCGCAGCCACTGGGGCCACGAACCCTTCACCTTCTCCGACGACGGCGATCCCACCGTTCAAGTCACCGGCTTTGCACCCGAGTAAACCCGCCCGCCTGAAACTGGAACCCGTGGATCCCGGCCCGGTCGTAGTATTGAGTCGTATTGTGGCTAACCCCCAACAAAATCTCATACTCGTGCGCCACCCCGAGATCCCGCAAATGCACGTGCAGCTTCTCCGAATCCGGGAACGAAACATCTTCGGTGCCTATCAACAACCGGATCGCCAGGTGGCCCAAGCGGTTGTAGTTTTTCTTCGCCAACTCGAAGACGTCATCGTCCTCGGAATGCCACTGCGCCAACTGCGATACCCACTTCCGCTGTTCCGGCGCAACTCCAAGATAATAATAGCCATCCAGGCGGATGCGCCCATAAGTGCCGGCAATCGCGAGCACACTGCCGAACATTTCGGGGTATTT
>CAMATG010000248.1 GCA_945860645.1 Candidatus Sulfopaludibacter sp. SbA3
CTCCTCGATGCCGCCACCCACGAGTCTCTGCTAGAATCATTAGCCGACCGTGGCCTTCCCCTCCGCGCCTCCCGTGCGGCGACCGCCTGAAATACGGTAATCTCGATATAGGAACTAGGGATTCCTATTTCAGACTGTGACGACTTCGGTAAAAGGGGAATACGCCCTGCATGCGCTCTTCGATCTGGCCACGCAGGATTCCAACGGTCCGGTGAAAATCGCCGACATCGCTCGCCGCCAGAAAATTCCGCAGAAGTTCTTGGAATTGATCCTGTCCGGCTTGAAACAGGGCGGCTTTGTTGAATCGCGACGCGGCGCCGACGGCGGCTATCTGCTCGCCAGTCCCGCCGACGCCATCACCGTCGGTGAGGTCCTTCGCCACATCGAGGGCTCTCGCAACTCCGGCGCCCGCTCCCGCAAACGCGTGGAAACACCGTTCACGGACATGTGGACCCAGGTGGACCGTTCCATCTCGGCAGTCATCGACCACACCACCTTCGCCGATCTCGCCCGCACCTGGAAGGATCGCCAAGGCAAGTACGTCCCGAACTGGGAGATCTGATTCCCACCGGGCCCAGCACGATAGGAGAGGCACATGGTTTTTGAAGATAATTCGCTGAGCATCGGCCAAACGCCGCTCATCAAGTTGAATCGCGTCACCGACGGCGCTCCGGTCACGGTGTACGCCAAAATCGAAGGCCGCAACCCGGCCTACTCGGTCAAGTGCCGCATCGGCGCCTCCATGGTCTGGGATGCCGAAAAACGCGGAATTCTCAAACCCGGCAAGCAGCTGATCGAGCCCACCAGCGGCAACACCGGCATCGCCCTCGCCTTCGTCGCCGCCGCCCGTGGCTACCCCATCACGCTCACCATGCCGGAGACGATGTCGATCGAACGGCGCAAAGTTCTGAAGGCCTTCGGCGCCAATCTGGTTCTCACCGAAGGCGCGCTGGGCATGAAGGGCGCCATCGCCCGTGCTGAGCAGATTGCCGCCAGCGATCCCGAAAAGTACGTTCTCCTCCAGCAGTTCAAAAACCCGGCCAACCCCGCCATCCACGAAGCCACCACCGGCCCTGAAATTTGGGATGACACCAATGGCAAGATCGATATCCTGGTCTGCGGCGTCGGCACCGGCGGCACCATCACCGGTATCTCCCGATACATCAAGGGGACCAAAGGCAAAGCCATCACTTCGGTGGCTGTCGAACCGGCCGCTAGTCCGGTCATCACCCAAAGCAGGAGCGGCGAAGCCCTCAAGCCCGGCCCCCACAAGATTCAGGGAATCGGCGCCGGCTTCATCCCCGATACGCTCGATATGTCGGTGATCGACCAGGTCGAACTGGTCTCTAACGAAGAGTCCGTCGCCATGGCCCGCCGCCTGGCCGCCGAAGAGGGCATCCTGTGCGGCATCTCCTGCGGCGCCGCAGCCGCGGCCGCCCTCCGCATCGCCAAGGACCCCGCCAACGCCGGCAAGACCATCGTCGTCATCCTCCCCGATTCCGGCGAACGTTACCTCACCAGCGTGCTCTACGAAGGCATGTTCAACGAGTAGCCCGAAAACAGCAGCCAGAAATGAAAAGCACCGCCCGAGGGCGGTGCTTTTTCGTAGGCGGGCGCGATTGGGTGTAGGGGTGTTGCGCCCGCCGGTCGTAACGGGGATTAAGTAAGAAGCGTCTACCGAAGCTCGAAGGTTACGGCTCGAAGAAAAAATATTCAATGATACGCATCTATTTTGTTACCGCCCTTTTCCTCCCCCTCCTGCCTGCCCAGGAATGGGTCCGGGAGACCCCGGCTGCCGCCTGGCAGGCCCGCGATTCCCAAGGCGAAGCCGTCTTCCGAAACCAGCTCTGGATCCTCGGCGGATGGTTCAATTCGTTCGAAGCGCCACCCCGCGACGTCTGGCGCTCGCCCAACGGGCGGGACTGGACCCGCGTCACCGCCAGCGCCCCTTGGCTGCACAGCGACCTCCCCATGTCGCTCTCCTTCAAACGCCGCCTGTGGATGATGGGCGGCTGGTATAACGGCCGTCTGCCCGGTCACTCGGCCTCGAACGCCGTCTGGTCCACCACCGATGGCGCCAGCTGGAAACAGGAAACCGAACACGCCGGCTGGTCACCCCGCCTGGCCGCCGCCACGGTCGAGTTCAAGGGCCGGATCTGGATCCTCGGCGGCACCGAAGATTACTACTTCGGCGACCGGGGCAGCCTCAAAAACGACGTCTGGTCCAGCGCCGACGGCCGCACCTGGCAGCTCGCCACCGCCAACGCCGGCTGGGCACCCCGCGCCTACCACCAGGCCGTCGTCCACGATGGCAAAATCTGGCTCTTCGGCGGAGGCAACTACGTCCCCGAATACCAGGCGTTCAACGACGTCTGGTCCTCCCCGGACGGCGTCAACTGGACCGCCGTGACGCCATCCGCGCCCTGGTCACCACGGCTCTGGTTCGGCGCCGCCGTCTACCGTGGGTACATGTGGGTCCTCGGCGGTTGGTCGAAGGTTCCGGAACAGAACTGGGGCGACGTCTGGTACTCGAAAAACGGTACAGATTGGACCCGTTTGGACGCCAAAACCACGTGGAAAGAGCGCCACGAGCTATCGGTTTTCGTGCATAAGGACCGTCTCTGGGTCGCTGGCGGCCACGCCAAACCGCTCAGTAACGAGGTCTGGTCGCTCTACCTTCCGGCCGGTTTTCCAGGGAAAAACTGACGCGAAGAAAAAGCGAAGAAAACTATTGACTGCCTCCCGAATATCCCGCATACTGAGGGCGAATAAACAGCGAATTCGAGGCGCCCAATATGCTCCGGTCATCATCTTCTCCCTTCTCCCTGGCAGTTTCTGACGCACCATTGGCTATCGGGCCCTCGGGTTGGCACTATCCGCATTGGGATGGCGTGATCTACCCCCGCCAGCGCCCGCGCGGCTTCCA
Source organism: Candidatus Sulfopaludibacter sp. SbA3 (assembly GCA_945860645.1). GTDB lineage: Bacteria > Acidobacteriota > Terriglobia > Bryobacterales > Bryobacteraceae. The sequence continues at coordinate 2,927 of CAMATG010000248.1, forward strand.
CCCGCTGTCATTTCTTTCGCAGAGCTTCGACGCCGTCGAGATCTCCTCCTCCTTCGAGACCGATATCCGCCCCGAACTGGCCCGCTTGTGGATGGGCAAGGTGGAGTCGAATCCCCGCTTCCAGTTCACCGCCCGGCTGCACCGCCGTTTCACGCATGAGCGGACGCTGGACGCGGCCGCGGTCGAATCCTTCAACGTCGGCCTCCGGGAACTCAAGCGCGGCAAGCGCCTGGGCGCCGTGCTGATGCAGTTCCCCTGGTCCTTCCGCTTCACCAAGGAAAATCGGGACTACTTCATCGAGCTCCGCCGGGCCTTTCACGAATTCCCGCTGGTGGCCGAGATGCGCCACGAAAGCTGGATGTCCTCGGAAGCCATGGGGACGCTGATCGACTACCGGGTGGGTTTCTGCAACCTGGACCAGCCGGAACATGTGCGCGCCATGCCGCCGACAGCGTTTCTCACGTCCCCGATCGCCTACTTCCGCCTGCACGGCCGGCAGCGCGCCTGGTGGTGGAACGAGTATCAACAGTCCACGCGGCCCCAGACCGGCAGCCATCGCGGCTATGCCTACTCGCCGGCCGAACTGGCCCAGTGGAAGGAACGGGTGGAACAGGTCCGGGGCATCGCCGAAAGGTCCTTCTGCTTCTTCACCAACGACGGCGGCGGCCAGGCGGTGGTCAACGCCATGCAGTTCAACGGCATGTTTGCCCGGCCCGCCAAGCGGACCGCGGTTGCTGAAACAGAGTCCGTGCTCGAACTCGCGGTTGCCTAGTTTCGCGAGTGAGATGGTAGCGCCAAGGGGATTTGAATCTCTCGCTTGCCTGTTTTGGCCTCTCTGGTGGGCTTAAGTGGCCTGTTTTCAGTACGCCTATTCCGCCAGTTATCACCTAATCCCACTGTGTTTCTCTGGGAGTGTTGCAAGTGTTGCAAGGCCTACTGCTTGGTCTTGAGGGTGAGCGCTGACTTCCGCATCGCAGCCTCCCAGGCGTCGGCCGCCGGCCGGGCGTCTGCGCGCAAGGCGTGGCTGTAGACCTTTGCCGTGATGTCGGGCGTCGCATGGCCGAGCCGGTCGGCAACTGTGGGCAGCGGAACGCCGGCGGCGAGGAGTTGTGACGTGTGGCCGTGGCGAAGGTTATGTAGAGAGACGCCGCGGAACCTGGCCCTCACCCCGATCCGGCAGGCGGTACAAGTGACGCTGTTCGGTTTCCGGTAGTCGCCAGCCTCATCCGGAAATACGAGGTCGAGGTCGAGACGGTACGTCACGCCGAGCGCGTTACGGTTTTTCTGTTGGGCGATTCGATGAGCTTTCAGGGCGTCGATCGCGATCGAGCTCCAAGGAGTCGCTCATGTACGCATTGGAAGCGCTACCCCGCGTCTTTCAGATCACCCTGAACGACTCCGCACGTTGTGGGACAAGCTACGTCCATATTTCTGGGAGAGCGGAATCGCGGCACAGTTCCTACAAGCTGACGAGGTTCTAACGCAAATCGACTATCCCAGCTATTTTGAATTGACCGGCCAGCCACTTCCTGCAAATCTCTCCGCCATCCTTGAGCGACTCGCGGACGATTCCCTGATTTCCCGCGACGTAGGAGGGGGGGGGGACATCACTAATCTGGGCGCAATACTTTTTGCCAAGCGCTTCGATGCGTTCGATCAACGAATTGCGCGCAGGGGTATCAGATTTGTGGCATACGACGGTAACAATCGGGCGGATTCGGTTCGGCACCGGCGAGACGGAAACCGCGGCTATGGAAGCGGATTCTCCGGCCTCGTCAGCTATTTTCACTGCTTGCATCCGCCTTGGCGAGAATTAGTTCGGCGGCCGTCATGCCCGTGATAGCGAAGTGGAATTTGTCTTGAGCCATAGCGAAAAACGAGCGGACGGCCGGCGAGTTGCCGTCGTAGTCGGTCGCTGTTGCGGCGAAAACATCGCGCACCTTCTGGTACATGTTTCTCTCGGAAAGGCGAAGGCTTCGGAGCCTCGCGTACGGGGACTCCGCAGCGACGGAATCCCGCATTAATCGGGCCTCATCTAGCCAAAAACCGTTGACAACGATATCTTTCAAGACCTTCGTGGCCCATTGGCGGAATCGCGTCGCCTGGACCGAGTTGACGCGGCATCCGACAGACAGGATCACGTCGAGATTGTAGAGGTCTAACTCCCTCTTCACGCTGCTCTGGCCCTCGGATCGAACTTCAGAAATTTTTTCTGAAGTTGCCGCCTCATCAGGTTCGCCGCTCGAATAGATGTTCAGGATGTGCTTTCGAGCATTATCCTCAGTGCACACGAAGGCGTCCGCGATTTGCTGCCTACCCGCCCAAATCGTGTCTTTGGCTTCACTTACCCGCAACTCTATCGCCCGCTTGCTGCGCCAAAAGTCACAGAAGTGGAGGTTGAATGTTTTTCGGCCATGGACAGATTCTACTCCGGCGGCATTCTCGATGCCGGAAGATCACCACCCTAAGCCGCCCGGCGCCACCGCTTCTCTTCCACCGCCGGCTCCTGCTGCTTCTCGGCCGCGTCGCGTACGGTTAGCTCGTCTGGGATCTGTGGCTTCAACATACTTCAATTCTGCCTGAAGCTGGTATTATCACCAGATGCCAATGTCTGCCGAAGATATCGCGTTCCTAGCCGGTCCATTTCAACGGATCGAGGGCTGGTGCCACGACGAGTCGGCGTATCTTGCGACGCATCTCCTCCGTGCACAACAGGCGGCGGGCCGGACCGCGCCGTCGTTTGAGATAGGCGTCTATAAAGGCAAATTCCTATCCGTCCTGCATAACGCGAGTCGGGACACGGTCGCGTTCGATACATACGAGTGGATTCCAGTGGCGTCCGTTAAGGAAAGCCTTCGCGGCGCAGGCGTGAGTCCAGACGATATTCAGTTTATTGCCGGCGACTCCACCAAGATGACGCCAGCGATCCTCTCCGAGCACCTGGGCGGACGGAAGGCCGGGTTTATAAGCGTGGATGGCGCGCACACGGCGCCCGCGGTATTCAGCGACATGACCCTGGTGGAGACGGCGCTGGAGCCATGGGGGATCGTTGCGATTGACGATTTCCTAAACCCGATGGCTATTGGGGTAAACGAAGGCGCAACGCGATACCTGCACACGGGCGCGCTGGTTCCGATTCTGTACTGCACCAATAAACTGTTCGTGTCCAGGCATGAGTTCGCGGACCTCTACGCGGCGGAGGCGCTGCGGTTCTTTGAGGAGAATCAGCAACTGCCGAAGTGCAAGGCTATGCTCGAGCACAAAACTCAGCCGGGTACGCATTGGGCGCAGCAGGAGATGTTCGGGCGGTTGGTTTGGATTGTGCCGTAGGGGGCTGGGGGGGATTCCGCTAACCCATTGCAAGGAAAGAATCTGAGGGTCGGGTACTTTTTAGTGCCTTTTCGATTTTTCGAGTTTTTACCAAAATCGGCAATTTTTGCTTTTGGCACTTTTCGTTGATCAGCGTCGAGGCCAGGCCGAGCTCGATCCTTGAAAAGGACATGTCCAGCCGATTTACCGGGTAAATCGAATGCTCCATCTAAAAGGAGTGACCGCATCGTTGCACAGTGTTGCAACAATGGTCCAGCCTAACGCTAACTCTATGATAAAAATAGAGTTATATGGTAGCGCCAAGGGGATTCGAACCCCTATTAGAGCCTTGAGAGGGCTCCGTCCTAACCCTTAGACGATGGCGCCACGAACTTAACCCAATATATCACGCCGATCGGTTATACAATCGGTTCGATGCGTTCTTCACTCCTGCTCCTGGCCTCCATCTCCTTCGGTCTCCTGGCCGCGCCGCGGCCGGCCGATATCCCGTTCAAGAAGCTCCAGCTCGACTTTGGCGCCAATGAAACCGCCGCTTTCGCCGATATCAATGGCGACGGCAAGCTCGATGTCGTCAACGGCGAGAACTGGTACGAACACCCGAAGGCCAGAGGCGGCGAGTGGAAGAAACACCACTTCCGGGAACTGGGGTTCTTCAACAATTACATCGACGCGTTCAGCGATCTGCCGCTGGACGTCAACGGTGATGGCAAGATCGATATCGTCTCGTGCACCTGGTTCGCCAAGAAGATCAGCTGGTACGAGAATCCCGGCAAGCTGAACGCGCCGTGGAAAGAGCACATCGTGGAGGACCAGTGGAACGTCGAGTTCATGTTCCTGGTGGATATCAACAACGATGGCAAGGCGCAGGAGTTGCTGCCGCAGTTCGGCGGGAAGGGTCCGACGGCTTGGTATGAGCTGAAGAGCGGCGCGTTTGTGCGGCACATCGTGCATCCCGATAACTTCGGGCACGGCATCGGCGCCGGGGATTTGAACAAAGACGGACGCGTGGATATTCTGACGCCGAAGGGCTGGCTGGAGGCTCCGGCGAATGGCGGTGAGACGCCGTGGAAGTTGCACTCCGATTGGGCCGCCAAGAAGCACACCGGCTTCCTGAACGTCGTCGATATCGATGGCGACGGGCGGAACGACGTTTTCTATCCGCACGCGCACGACTTCGGCATTTTCTGGCTGAAGCAGGAGGCCGACGGGAAGTTCACGGAGATCAAGATCGACGACGCCTGGAGCCAGGCGCATGCGACGGCCTTCGTGGATATCAACGGCGACGGGCAGAAGGATTTCGTCACGGGCAAGCGCTTCTGGGCGCACGAGCATGAGCCGGGGGCGAATGACGTCCTGGGCATTTACTGGTACGAGTATCGGAAGAATGCTGGAAAGATCGAATGGATCCGGCACATCATCGACTACGGCTCCTCGGCGGGCGCGGGCATGCAGGTGGCGACGGCCGATATTGACGGGGACGGGGATCTGGATATCGCCGTGGGCGGCAAGTCCGGCGCATTCCTGTTTGAAAACAAGACGAAATGACCGGCTCATCGGCCGGGGGCGCGCCGCCGTTTTGTCTTGAGGTGATCCCATGCCCACAGAGCTGACCGCTCCGCTGCATCCGGAAGTCGTCGCGATGCTCGAGGCGCAACGGCTGGCGGGGGCGCGGCCGCGGTCGGAGCTCTCCGTCGAGGAGACTCGCGCGGCGATGACCGCCGGGCGGAAGTGGCAGTTGCCTCCGGTCGACTGCCCTGTTCGCGATGTGGTCGCGAATGGCGTCCCGGTCCGGCTCTATGGCCCGGAAAGCGCGCAGGCCTTGCTCTACGCGCATGGCGGACGGTTCTTCTCCGGCGACCTGGAATCCCATGACTGGCCGCTGCGCTTGTTGGCCAATGCCTCGCGGCGGCGCATCTGCGCGGTCGACTACCGGCTGGCGCCGGAATACCGCCATCCGGCCGCGATCGACGATGTTCTGGCCGCCGGCCGCTGGCTGGCCGGGCAGACCGAT
>CAMATG010000249.1 GCA_945860645.1 Candidatus Sulfopaludibacter sp. SbA3
ATCGGCTTTGGAATACGACGCCGGCAGCACCGTGCGCGCTTCGTGCGTGAGCAGTACGAAGTCCGGCACGACCACGGCGACGCCGAACTTCTCCGGCAACTCCAGTCGCACTGCGCGCGCCACGCCGTTGTTGTCGATCGCACTGGCCACAATCGATCCCAGCACGCAAGCGGCAACGTTATCCGGATGCCCTTCAATCCGCGCGGCCTCGTCCAGAATCCGATGGGCCGACCAGCCCAGCCCCAACAACTGATCTGCAATGATCACGCCAGCCGTCAGCGCCGCGGCGCTCGAACCCAGCCCCTTGCCGATCGGAATTTCGTTGTGCACTTCCAGATAAATCGGCGGCAACTCGCGCCCGGCCGTCCTCGCCACATTCAGCGCCGTCTGCCAGATCAGATTGTTTTCCCCGGGCGCGATCATCGACGCGTCCCGCCCGTAGCCGTGAATTTCCAGCCGTTCCGCGGCGCGGAAACGGCAGGTGAGATGAATCCCCAGCGCCATGCCGAGGGCGTCAAATCCAGGCCCCAGATTCGCGCTCGACGCCGGTACTTTTACCTGATGTAACACTCGCTATCCGATCGCCACGCGACGTTCTTCGCGGCAGGATTGATAGACACCGGAAACCACTTCCAACGCATGCAGGCCCGATTCGCCGGAGGTCAACGGCGCGCGGCCGTTCTTGCACGCCTCGCCGAAATCCAGGAACTGGCGCTCGAACGGCGTCAACGGAATGGCCATCGGATCGGAGGCGCCCGACATCACCAGCTTCTCCACCGGCGCCGGCTCGCCCTCGTCGTCCTGCACGTCCCAGGCGGTCAGCTTGTCGCCCGTGATCACCGCCGTGCCCTTGCTACCGTGGATCTCAATGCGCTCCGAGTAGCCCGGCCAGAACGCCGTCGACGCCTGGATCACGCCCGTCGCGCCATTCTCATAGCGCAGCATCGCGTTGACGATATCTTCCGATTCAATCTTGTGCAACGCGCCCAGCTGCCAGTAGCCGGTCACTTCCTTCACACGGCCAATCAGATAAAGCAGAATATCGATCTGGTGCACGGCCTGATTGATCAGCGCGCCGCCACCTTCGGTCGCCCAGCTGCCCTTGATCGGGCGCGAATAATACTGCGCGCTGCGGTACCACTTCACGTAGGCATCGGCCTGCAGAATCTTGCCCAGACGGCCATCGGCCAGAGCCTTTTTCAGGAACTTCGTCGAGTCGTCAAAACGGTGCTGGCTGACGACGCCGAACACGATCCCGGCGCGCTTGGCGGTTTCCACCATGGCCCGCGCGGTTTCCACACTCGTCGAAATCGGCTTCTGCACCTGAATATGTTTCTTCGTCTCCGCGCAGATTTCCAGCGGCTGCAGCCGGAAGTCGGGGAACGTGCAGACGTCGACGTAATCCACCTTCGGATGGCGGCACACCTCTTCATACGTGCGCACGAATTCGCAGCCGTTGGCTTCGGCGAATTTGCGGCCGTACTCCTCGTTCACATCCGTGCAAACGACCAGTTCATACCCAATGTTTTTCAGGGCTCGGGCATGCATATTCGAGATAGCGCCCGTGCCGATCATTCCTACGCGCAAATGGTTTCTCCTAGAACAGCTGAGTATATCGCAGGGGGCCCGGGGCCCGTCCCCTCCACGGCATCCAAGATGTGCATTATCCTGTGGGCATGACGCCCCGCCCCTGCCTGCACCGCCGCCGCTTTCTGCAGACTCTCCCCGCCGGACCCTTGGCGCTCAGTTCGCAGTTCGCCTCGCACGCCGCCACTCTGAAAGGCCTCGGCATGCCCGGACCCTACAAAGGCCGCGTGGTCGATGTCGAACACCCCGGCTCCATCGTCAACGGCGCCTATCAGGCCGGGCCCATCACAACCATGATGCGCCGCGGGATGCAGGACCTCACCGGCGCCGATGGCTGGATCGATGCCTGGAAGCGCTTCTTCGAACCGGGCGACGTCGTCGGCATCAAGGTGAATCCCGTCGGGCAACCGCATGTGATTTCCGGGCCGGAAGTGCTGCGCGAAATCATCGCCGGCGTCATGGCTACCGGCGTCAAGGCGCAGGACATCGTCGTCTACGATCGCTATCGCCGCCAGTTTCTGCAGGCCGGCTTCGATAAGTGGCTGCCCGAAAAAGTGCGCTGGATGCACGCCGCCGAAGACTACGAAGAGATCCAACTCGGCATCGACGGCTACGACCGCGATCACTACATGGAAATGGCGCTTGTGCAGCCCGGACAGGACCTGACCAACCTCACCATGCGCCGCTCCTTCGCCTCCAACTTCATCTCGAAATCCGTCAACAAGCTCATCAACCTCTGCGTGCTGAAAGACCACCAATCGGCCGGCGTCACTCTCGCGCTGAAGAACCTTTCGCACGGCCTCGTCAACAACGTCGCCCGCAGCCACTCCAGCGTTTCCCTGAACGCCTGCGGCGCCTTCATCCCCGCCGTCGTGCAGATGCCCGTCATTCGCAACAAGGCCGTTCTGCACATTCTCGACGGCGTCAAAGGCCTCTACCACGGCGGCCCGGGCGCCAAACCGCAGTTCGTCTGGGAACACAAACACATCTATTTCGCTACCGATCCCGTAGCGCTCGATCACGTCGGTTGGCGCGTCATCGACGCCAAGCGCGTGGCCGTCGGCAAGTCGAAACTCGTCGATGACAAGCCCGATGAGTTCAGCCATTTCATCCACCGGCAACCGGAACACATCGAGATCGCCGGCGCCATGGGCCTCGGCGAATGGAACTGGGACAGGATCGACTTGCGCGCCGTTCGCTACTAAAGCCTCATTTTATGGGCCTTTTGTGCTATCCTGACAGAAGACGGCAGGGCGGAGTATCGCCCCTCCGTGTGTACGATGAGTCGGTAGCTCAGTTGGTAGAGCATCGCACTTTTAATGCGGTGGTCGCGGGTTCGAGCCCCGCCCGACTCACCATCCCTCCCCCCTTATACCCCTTGGAGGCGATGACAAAATGAATCACCCCCCTTCAAAACTCCTCCTCTCTATCGGAGGGTTGTTCGCAGTCCTCACGCTCCTCTGCCTGTACGGTTTTGTACATAACCTGTGGACCTACGCGCGCATGCGCACTGTCCCCATCGAAGTCGTCAGGAGTTCTCTTTTGATCGACGCTTCCTCCGATGTCACTGCCGATCCCACAGACGTCGACTACACACTGCGTCTCGATCTCATCACCACCGATGGCAGCGCCCGCCCCGTCCACTGGGAAGACGCCCCCGCCCGCGCCGCTTACCCGGAGGAAGCCTTCGATGAACTCACCCGCTGGGCCCCCGGCGCCCGCCACGAGATCTTCCAACTCCGCGGCGAAGCCCGCGCCATTCGCCTGCCCGGTTCCTCGGCGTCACAGGAGTTGAACGCCGCCATCGGCTTCCTCATCGGCAGCTTCTTCTTCGGCTTTTTTGCCCTTGTCATCGGCGCTATCGCCGGCGAGGAATCCTCCTGGTTTCGCAACTCGTGGTTGAAGCGGCGCTTCGGCATCTGGATTGTCTTCTTCAGCATCGGCGTTGCCGCGCTACTTGGGGATTTCCTCTTTATCGCCACCCAGCTCCCAAAGATCGTCTCCTGGCCATCCGTCACTGCCACGCTCCAGCCAGCCCCTTCGGACTACGAACCGCAGTCCCTCCCTCCCAACGTCCAAATCACCCCGGAAGCCCGCAAGCGAATCCAGCTCCTTCCGCACAACGTTCTCACCTTCCAATGGAACGGCGCCACGCTCCACGGTGGCCTCGGCGCCAACGAAGGCCCCTACGTTGACCTCGCGCGCGAAGTCTGTATCTCTACTAGCGTCCCCTGCCAGTTCCGCATCAGCCCAACGGACCGCTGGGAAGTTGCCGCAAAGCCCGGTTGGAATATTGAGTTCTTCCTACCCGTCGGCATGTTCACTCTATTTGGCGTCGCCTTTGCCGGTGCCGGTCTTTTGATCCGGCGCCACGAGCCCTAGCGCCGCCAATTGCTCATCCAAATGCTGCAACGCCGCCTCCAACTGCGCGCGCTGCCGCGGATGGCTCGCCCGTTCCAAGTCATTCACGACACCCTTCCGCGACAACTCCAACCCGTACTTCTTCTTCTCCCACGCCAACTGTTCCGCCGATTTCTCCGGCTCGCGGTGCTTCGGACGATTGTCGTGATCGTCCATCATCCCCTGCACCGATTTGTTCTCCCAGCCGCGCGACATGTCTATTTCCTCTGTCTGGCTACACGCATCCCCAAATACGGTCCTTTTGCGGTAGGTTCGTCGGCGCTGCGGTTATAGTAGAACGCTACGGCTGCGCCCATGCCCGCATGGCCGCCGCGAAACATACGCATCTTTCCCGACGCCGGCCCCTGCGGGTCTTTTTGGGGGCTGTGTTGGTAGTAATCCATCCCCATCCAATCGCTCGTCCACTCGCTGGCATTGCCAAGCATGTCGTAGAGCCCCCAGACATTGCTCAGTTTTGCGGATGCCACTTCCTGCAACTCCCCGCTCGCATTGCTAGATGTCCACGCGTAATCATCAATGTTTCGCGGTGCCAGTCCCCTGTCACCGGCACGCGCGCAGTACTCCCATTCGGCTTCGGTCGGCAGCCGGTACTGGAAGCCATCTCCGCGCGCATTCAGTTTAGCCAGAAACGCCTGCGCCTCATTCCAGCTGATGTTCACCTTTGGCTTATTCGTCCCGGTCGCCTTACCCGTCATGACCGCGTTCCAGTGCTTTTCCGTCACTTCTGTCCGGCCCAATTGGAATTGCTTAGTGATGTCCACTCTGTGTTCCGGCTTCTCCGCCATGTCGCAACTGTCGCAACCCATCACAAATTGCCCGGCCGGGATCTTGGCGAAGTCCATCGGAATCCCGTCCAGAATTAGCGCGAGCGACTCCTCCTGCGGCGGCGGTGGTGGCAACGTTGCCGCCGGGGGGGCTACCACCGGATTCGCCGGCGTCGTCGCCGCCACCGCCGGTGCCGCGCTCGGCTGCGGCGTCGGCGTTTCCATCGTCCGTATCGCCTGGCGAATGATCATCAGCGTAAACCCCGTTGCAAGGACAAACACCGGAATCAGAAGCCACCGGTTGTCGAACTTTGATTTCTTTTCTTCAGGGGCAACAACCGTCCCCGCCAACGCATCCACGAACGCTTTGCACGTCGGAAATCGCTGCATCGGGTCCTTCTGCAGCGCCACGCCGATTGCCATCGCCACGCTCGGCGGCAGGTTCGGATTCAGCGATTGCAGCGGAATCGGCGCTTCGTTCAGAATTTTGTACGATTGCGCGATCCACGTCTCGGCCTGAAACGGAAGTTGCCCGGTGAAGAGCTGGAACGCCAGCACCGCCAACGCGAACTGGTCGGACCGCCCGTCCAGCTTGTCCCCCCGCACCTGCTCCGGCGACATGTAACTCAGTGTCCCCGCCGTCGTGCCCATCGATGGCGATGTCTGCGTCACGTTGCCCGTCGTCAGCCGCGCGATGCCGAAGTCGGCAATCTTCACGTGCCCTGTCTCGTCGAGCAGAATGTTGCCCGGCTTTACATCGCGATGAATAATCCCCGCCAAATGGGCCGCATCCAACGCCGATGCGGCTTCCCGCAGGACCTGCAACGTGAGCGCATGGTTACTCGTGTCGCCGGTTGCCAACAGCGCCTCCAGGCTGGCGCCCCGCACAAACTCCATCACAATGAACGCGCGATCCCCGGAGCTGAAAAAGTCGTAAATGGCCACCGCATGCGGATGCTGCAACCGCGCCGCCGCCCGCGCCTCGCGCGACAAATACTGCTCGTTGGCCACCCGCTGCTCCGGCGTGATCCCTTCCAACATCACACTCTTCAGCGCCACTTCCCGGTCCAGCTCCGGGTCGTAAGCGCGGTACACCACACCCATCCCGCCCCGTCCCAATTCCTGCCGAAGTTGATACCGCCCGATAGTTTCCATGGTGCCCCGTTCGTCTCGGCCGCCATTCGTCCAGCGAACCCGATGCCAATGATTATAATAGGGCCACCTGCATGCGATGCCTACCCGCCATTCTGCTGGCCAGCGCCGCCCTGTGCGCCGCCGAAGGCGACGAGTTCTTCGAAAGCCGAATTCGGCCTGTCCTCGTGGAAAAATGCTACGGCTGCCACAGCGCTAAACTCCGCGAACCCAAAGCGAATTTACAACTCGATTCCCGCGCCGCGCTCCGCAAGGGCGGCGACTCCGGCCCCGTCGTCGTCCCCGGCAAGCCCGACGAAAGCCGCCTCTGGAAAGCCGTCTCCTACACCGATTTCCACCTCCGCATGCCGCCCACCGGCAAACTGCCCGACGCCGTCATTGCCGATTTCAAAACCTGGATCGGCATGGGCGCGCCCGACCCGCGCGAAGACCCCGCCACCACCACCCGCAAATCCCCCGCCGGAATCGATCTCGATCGCGGCCGCAAATACTGGGCCTTCCAACCCCTCACCCCCAACCCGCCGCCCGTCGTCAAAAACGCCGGCTGGTCCCGCACCTCGATCGATCCCTATATCCTGGCCAAGCTCGAAGAGAAGTCCCTCGCCCCCGCCTCGGAAGCCTCCCGTCGCGCCTGGCTCCGTCGCGTTACCTTTGATCTCATCGGCCTCCCGCCCACCCCCGCCGAAGTCGACGCCTTCGAAGTCGACAAGGCTCCGCAATCCCACGCCAAAGTCGTCGATCGCCTCCTTGCCTCTCCCCACTACGGCGAACGCTGGGGACGGCACTGGCTCGATCTCGTCCGCTTCGCCGAAACCAACGGCCACGAGTACGACAACAACAAACTCGACGCCTGGCAGTATCGCGACTACGTCACCCGCGCCTTCAACGAAGACGTCCCCTACAACACCTTCGTCCGCGAACACATCGCCGGCGACCTTCTCCCCAACCCCCGCCTCTCCAAGGACGGCGCCAAACTCGAATCCCCCCTCGGCACCAACTTCCTCTGGTTCGGCGAAGTCCTCAACAGCGCCACCGACTCCGTCAAATCCAAAGCGGACGCCGTCGACAACCAGCTCGACGTCATCGGCAAAACCTTCCTCGGCCTCACCGTCGCCTGCGCCCGCTGCCACGATCACAAATTCGATCCCATCCCCACCGCCGACTACTACGGCATGGCCGGTATCATGCACTCCACAGCCATGCGCGAAGCCGTCATCGACTCGCCCCAACGCGCCGCCGAAATCCGCGCCGCCCATAGCCTCGTCGCTCCCGTCACCCGCAAGCCCGGCAAAGTGAAACTTGCCCTCCGCCCCTCCGACGAGATCTTCGAAGACTTCAACGGCCCCACCTGGGGCAAGTGGATCCCAACCGGCGAAGCCTTCGCCAACGGCCCTCGCGACGGCGTGGCCGATTCCGCCGGCCGCGGCGCCAACGAACTCGTCGGCTCCCTCATCAGTCAGAAATTCCGCATGCCCAAGCACTGGGTCCATGTCCGCTTGACCGGCACCAAAGGCGAGAAGAACCTCATCGAACGCGAACCGCTCCGCCTCACCCTCGTCGCCGACGACTACAAGAGCGTCCACTACCTTGGCACCGGCAAACAGGACTTCGAATGGGTCAGCTTCCGCATGACTCTCGCCTACGAGCGCAGCTGTTACTTCGAACTGGTCGACCGTTCCCGCACCGGCAGCATCGCCATCGATACCATCATCTTCTCCGAAGAGTCCAAGCCCCCGCCCACCGAAACGGTCGAACCCGCCATCTGGCAGGAACCCGTTCCGCTCCCCGTAGCGATCCCCGAATCCACCTTCGGCATGATCGCCTGGGACGAAGCCCCGCAGGACATCCGCCTCCACATCCGCGGCAGCCATCAGAACCTCGGCGAAACCGTTCCCCGCCACTTCCTGCAAGTAATGTGGCGCTCTCCGGAACCCCCGGCCATTCAAGGCTCAGGCCGGCTCCTCTATGCCGATTGGCTCACCTCCGACGCCGTCCCGCTCCTTGCCCGCGTCTACGTCAACCGCGTCTGGAAACACCACTTCGGTCACGGCCTCGTCCGCAGTGCCGACAACTTCGGCCTCACCGGCGAACGCCCCTCGCACAAAGAACTCCTCGATACCCTCGCCACGCGGTTTGTCGCCAACGGCTGGAGCACCAAACAACTCCACCGCGAAATCGTCCTCTCCGCCGCCTACCGCATGAGCAGCCGCTCGGATAAAAAAGCCGCCACCGCCGATCCCCGCAACGACCTCCTGCACCACTACCCCGTCCAACGCCTCGAAGCCGAATCCGTTCGCGACGCCATGCTCAAGGTTTCAGGCACCCTGAA
>CAMATG010000250.1 GCA_945860645.1 Candidatus Sulfopaludibacter sp. SbA3
CGCCACCCTCCTCACCGCCACCGAACGCTACGTCGAAGCCGAACCCCTCCAACGCCAAGCCCTCGCCACCATGAAAAAAACATTAGGCCCCCGCCACGTCCGCACCGCCCTCGCCGCCTCCAACCTCGCCGACATAGTAAGAGCCCGAGGCCGCGAACCTGAAGCCCGCGCCCTCTACCAACAAGCCCTGACCGTCTTCGAAGAACTCCTCCCGCCCAACCACCCCTGGACCCAGGAAGCCCGCCAAGCCCTGCAAAAACGCTAGCCGAATCAAGCAGCAAGACACCACCCACGGGGACACCCGCGGGCCGCAGGCCGGGTGTCCCCAGACGCCCAACTTCCCGCCCAAACCCTACTTCACCAACCCCTCATACAACCCCGGCCGCCTATACTTCAACATCGAATGCTTCCGCTTCGCATTCACCTCCATCCTCCCCATCACAATCTGGTCCCCCTCGCCCTTACTCTCCGCAATCACCTTCCCCGCCGAATCAATCAGCAACGCCCGGTTCGGATGCACAAACGCCAGATTCACCCCGTTCTCATACGCCCGCACCCGCATCATCAAATCGTTCATCTCCCCATACCCGCCCCACGCCGGAACAAAGATCGTATCGGCCCCCTGCAACGCCAACAGCCGCGCCGTCTCCGGCACCTGCCGGTCAAAACAAATCAGCGTCCCCCACTGCCCGAACTCCGTCTTCGTCACCGGAAACGAACTGCCCTTCGTGTTGAACGGCTCATCGTTCATCGTGTGGCTCTTCGAATAATGAGACGCCACCGTCCCGCCCGGCGAAAACATCACCGCCGTATTGAAAACCCTCCCATCCCGCTTCTCGGCGAACCCCAGCATCAGGTACACCCGCAACTCCTTCGCCAGCGCCCGCACCCGGTTCAACAACGGCCCGTCCAACGGCTCCGCCGCCTCGGCCGCATACCGCTCCTGCGTCAACCCCGGCGTCCGGTGCTGATTCCCCACATACCCTTCCAAATACCCCTCCGGCGCCACAATCACCTGCGCCCCGCGCCCCGCCGCCTCCCGCGCATACCGTTCGAACTTGGCCAGGTTCGCCTCTTTCTCCCACGCCGCCGGCGTCAAGCTCAGCGCCGCGACGACATACCCGCCATCGGCCGCCCAAGCCGCCATCCCAGCCAATAGAAACAAGGTCCGCATACCGTCCATCCTACGCCTTCAGCCCTTAACCCGCAGCAAGTGAATCCGCTCCAGCGCATCCCCCACCGCCACCACCCGCCCGTTCCCCGATATCGCACAACATCGCAACATATCGTCGAACGTGAACGAAGCCCACTCCTCCTCTCTCCCCCACAATTGGACCGTTCGCCCCGTCGCCGTCACCAGGTATTGCCCATCCCGCGACATCGATAGCCCATGCGTCCACTTGTACTCTCCCATCCGCCACTTCTCCCACCCCGCCCCGAGCCATTCCAGCCGCTGCAGCCCGTCCCCGCTGCTCCAATACGCCCCCTGCGTCCCGCCTTCCCCCAGCGCAAAATACCGCAACCTCCCCCTATACTCCGTTCGCGCGCACTCCTTCCCATCGGCCAGCCGGATCAGCTTCACCGTCTGGTCATTCTGCTCCATCGCCGCGAACAACCCGTCGGCCGAAATCCGGCACAACGCCGGTGCGCTGTAGTCGAGTTGATCGTCCGCCTCGCCCCGGTCACACGCCGCAGGAATCAAAATCGGCTCCGGCAGCGTCACCCCGTGCTGTCGCACCGCATCCCAAACCGCCTGCTCCCTGCCCGCCAGCTCGTACAGCACAAATCGCTCATCGCCGGACGTCCCCACTTCCGCCGCCTGAGCCCCCAATAACGCGGGCCGCGCCGCCTCCTTCGTCTCCTCCGCCACCCCCGTCTCTACCCGCCACCGCCTCCTCCCGAACCAACCCCAACTCACCGCCCACTCCCCGTCCTCCGTCAGTTGAACGCCCCGCAAGCGCCTGTGCCTCTCTCCCTCCGCCCTTCGCGCCTCCCCATTCCACCACCGCACTCCCGTATCCCAATACCCGTATGGAATCCCAACCACCATGCCCCCCGGCGCCGGCAACAGTGCCGCATACTCGTCCGTCAGAATCTTGTGAATCGTCTCTCCCGTTTCCCCGTGTCGCACCCATAGCCGCGGATCCTTCCGCTCAATCGTGTACAACCGCGACCCATCAAGACTGTATGCCGCCCGCTGCGGGATCGAATCTTTTAAATCACCCACCGTCTCCCCGTCTTCCACCCGCACCAACATCCCGTCCACCAGCGCCATCCGCCCATCCGGACGCAATGCAAACGCCCCCTCGTTAAGCGAGTCCAACCGTCGCATCCATGCAATCCGCCCTGTCCGCCAGCGCCACGCCGTCACCTGCCCCAGGCTATGGCCCAGCAACAACTCCCCCGCCCAAACCAGCGTGCAAAACCCCATTCGCTCATACTCGCCGAAGCTTACCTCTCCACCTTGTTCCATCTCATGCAGCACCGTTCCGGTGCGCCAATCCCAGACCTTTGTTTCGCCGCCGTAATCCATCGATGCGCCCATCCCGCCCGAAACCGCCACCGCCACCACCATCTTCGCGTGCATTGCCCATCGCCCGCCCTCCCCTTGAACCATCCCGTCCATAAATCCCAATCCCAGCGTCCCACTGTCCGGACAAACCGCGATCGATCGAACCTGCGTCTCAGCCATCCCCTCCAACCACCGCGGCTCCCATTCCAGGTCCAAGTTCCACGCCGCCATGCGTCCATCCCAAAAGTTCAAATACAACGTCCCATCGCCGCCCATCGCTGCCGCCGCCACGCCGTCTGCATTCATCCAACTCGCCACCAACGGCCCACCAGCCGCCGCCACCGTCCCATGTAATAGCCGCAGCCGTTCCTCCCCCAACTCCGGCCGCACCGCCGCATCCCCCAGTCGCGCTCGCACTTGCGCCGCCAACTCCCTCGGCCGCTCCTCCAGCGTCGGCCCCATCAACTTCGCAAATTCGTCCCCCATACTACGCCCGCAAAGCCACCAACTGGTCCACCACATTCCGCACAAACAACCTCCCACCCGCCACCGCCGCATTCGCCCGCACAGCCTTATCAAACGCCCGATGCGTCGCAACCCCCTTAAAGCCCGCCGGCGTCGCCTCCGCCAGCACAATCTGCCCCGTCTCCCGCACCATCAATATCCGGTTCTTCACCAATAATATCGACCCCGCCCCAAACCCCTCTTTCTCCCACTTCATCTTCCCCGTCCTCCACTCCACACACCGCAGCACCGCCCCCGTCTCCTGCCGCCCGTGATACCCATACAACAAACCATCTTTCAACACCGGCGTCGCATAGTGGCACGACATCGAATCGTCCCCCGACCACACCTCCTTCGGCGCCCCCGAACTCATGTCCACCAGCACCGCCCCCGTCCCATAACTCGCCGTCAAAAACACCTGATTCCCCGACACAATCGGCGTCGCCGCATTCACACTCGCCGCCGATCGCGACCGCCACCGCATCTGCCCCACCACCTTCCCCGACGAAGGTTCCAACACCGCCAACCCGGTCCTAGTAAAGAACACCGCCCGCGCCGCCCCGTTCAACGGAGCCACCACCGGCGACGAATACCCCGCCTCATCGCTCAACGCCTGCCACACCGTCTTCCCCGTCGCGGCCTCAAACGCCACAATCCCCCCGCCATTCGGCCCGCCCACACCCACCAGTACTTTCCCCTCAAACACCACCGGCGAACACGCCGCCCCAAAATACCCCTTCGGAGCCCCAAAATCCTTCATCGCCGCCCGCTGCCAAACCCGTTTCCCCGTCACGGCGTCCACCGCCGTCAACGTCCCCTCGGCCCCATAAGTAAACACCCGCCCATCGGCCACACAAGGCGCCGCCCGCGGCCCCTCGTCAAACCCAAAATCGTCCCGATACCCGGTCTCGTACGTTGCCTTCCAAACCGGCTTCCCGCTCTTCGTCTCCAACGCCTCCAACACCTCCGCCCCTCCCAGCCGGTGAAACACAAACAGCCGTCCCCCCGCGACCACCGGCCCCGCAAACCCCGCCCCAACCTTATAAGTCCACGCCGTCTGCAACCCGCCACCACTCCACCCAAAATCGCCATCCGGGTAAAATCCATTCCGTGCCGGACCCAGATGTTGCGGCCAATCCCCCGCCAGCGCAACCCCTGGCACAAGCATCTGAAGTGCGGCCCTCCGGCCCATCGCAGCGTTGATCATGTCAACTATTCTGATGCACCGAGACGACCGGTTGGAATCTGTGTTGAAATAGTGCCGAAGTGAGGAGTCTGGATGCGTAAACGCAATATCGTAGGAATGCTGTTGACCGGTGCCCTGATGGCCGGGTTCTCGGTGGTCTCCGCCTGGCAGGGCCCCGCCCCGAAATCATCGGAAACCGTAGCAAAACCCCGTAAAAAAGCCTCTCCAGACGAGCCCGAAGCCAAGGCCCCCCAGCCCACAGACAAAGTCGAGTCCAAGTTCAAGAAGAAGCCCGGCGAAGAACTCCCCATCGGCCTCCCCACCTTTAAGAGCGATGTCGCCACCGTCTCGGTCGACGTCGCCGTCCTCGACAAAAACGGCCGCTTCATCCCCAATATCCCCCGCGGCAACTTCCGCATCCTCGAAGACGGCGCCCCCCAGCAGATCTCCGGCTACGTTGTCGGCGAAGCCCCTATGACCGTCTGCATGGTCATCGAATTCTCCAATTTGTACCAGCAGTATTGGTCCAACGGCTGGTATGAAACCCTCCAGGCCTCCTACGGCTTCCTCCAAACCCTCAAGCCCGAAGACTACGTCGCCATCGTCGCCTACGATCTCCGCCCCGAAATCCTCTCCGACTTCTCCACCGACAAAAGCAAGGCCATGGAAGCCATGCAGCGCCTCCGCATCGCCGCCTACTCGGAATCCAACCTCTACGACGCCCTCACCGATACCGCCGAGCGCATGTCCGAAATCGAAGGCCGCAAAGCCATCGTCTTAATCGCCAGCGGCGTCGACACCTTCTCCAAGCTCACCTTCGATCAAACCCGCAAAAAGATCCAGCAGGCCGGCGTGCCCATCTACGCCATCGGCATCATGCAGGCCCTCCGCGAATGGCTCGACTCCCGCGGCTACATGGGCGGCATCCAACGCCTCGATTTCCTCCAGGCCGATAACCAAATGCGCACCTTCGCCCGCGAATCCGGCGGCCAAAGCTTCTTCCCCCGCTTCTTCGGCGAATTCCCCAACATCTACCGCGGTATCCACCAGGCTCTCCGCAACCAGTACGCCCTCACTTACCAGCCCACAAATCTCTCCAAAGACGGTAAGTACCGTAAAATCACCGTGCAACTGGTCAACCCAGCCACCAACGAACCGCTCCGCATCGTCGACGAAAAGGGCAAACCCATGAAGTACTCGATCGTCGCCAAGCCCGGCTACACCGCCCCCCGCGAAGTCGAATAGCCCAACGGCAAAGGCTTGTGGTTCCGCCCCCTCGACACACTACCAATTGTGGGCCGTCCGACCGCGTGAAACCCCCGATTTTGTTGGTCCTCGAGGCCGCTGCCGCGCCCCCAATTCGCCCGATTTGTCAAGCGAAACATCTCTCCCGGAATGAAGGTATTAGAGGCCTGTTGACACCGTTGTCATTCACCTGTTAACTTCCAATTCGGTCCTCTTACTATCTAATGCACTCGGTATCTGAAAGAACCATTGCGGCGCCTGCCAGGTTGCTGCTTGTCGATGATCACCCCGCGGGTCTAGCCGCCCGTACGTCCGTTCTCAGTGAGTTAGGGTTTGCCATAACCACCGCTACGTCCGCGGAAGCCGCGTTGGAGAAATTCACCGCGGAACCTTTTCCTCTTGTGGTAACGGATTACAAACTGCCCGGCAAAACAGGCGTCGACCTCATTGCCGGAATCCGGGCCGTCTCGCCCGATGCCCGAATCGTCCTGATCTCCGGGTTTGTCGACGCGCTTGGGTTGACCGAACACTCAACCGGCGCCGACGCTGTGCTCACCAAGAGCGCAAACGAAGTCTCACAGTTAATTCGTGCAGTGAATCGGTTGCTCCGCCGCTCCGTGGCCAAAAAGCCCGGCAGCGTGCGGAAAATAGCGGTAAAGAAGGTTGGCTCGGCTGGTTGATGCGCCGCGCTGCGATATGGGTCGCGCTCTGCTCCGTGCTCATCACGGCGGTGCAGAGCGCGCCGCCCCCCGCGGCAAAAAAGAAGGCGGGCCCAGCCAAACCAGCCCCCGCCAAACCGGCACAAGCCAAGCCGGTCATCACCCCCACTCCCGGCCCCCCCGAAAACGCCATCGCCGAACGCTGGCTCCAATCGATGACGCTCCGCCAGCGAATCGCCCAGCTCGTCGTCATCCGCACCCACGGCAACATGGCCAACGTCCGCGGCCGCGAATGGCGCAATATCGTCCGCTGGGTCCGCGATTCCCAGGTCGGCGGCATCATCGTCGTCAACCGCGTCCGCCGCGGCGCTGTCGTCAAAGCCCAGCCCTACGAAACTACCCAGTTCGTCAACCGCCTCCAGCGCCTCGCCAAAACGCCCCTCCTCGTCGGTGGCGATTTCGAACGCTCCGTCTCCATGCGCTTCGACGGGACAATTCAGTACCCCCACAACATGGCCTACGGCGCCGCCGGCCGCCCCGATCTCACCGAAGAGTTCGGCCGCATCACCATGCGCGAGGCCCGCGCCCTCGGCTTCCAATGGGTCTTTGCCCCCAGCGCCGACGTCAATTCCAACCCCGATAACCCCATCATCGGCATCCGCGCCTTCGGTGTCGACGCCGCCACCGCCTCCACCCACGTCCAGGCCTTCCTTCGCGGCGCCCACTCCACCCCTCCCCTCGGCCTCACCACCGTCAAACACTTCCCCGGCCATGGTGACACCGCCACCGATTCCCACGCCGCCATGCCCGTCGTCGCCAGCGATCGTGCCCGCCTCGACGCCGTCGAACTCGCCCCCTTCCGCGCCGCCATCGCCGCCGGTGTCGATTCCGTCATGACCGCCCACATCGCCCTGCCCGCCGTCGATCCCTCCAACGTCCCCTCCACCATCTCCCCCGCCGTCATCACCGACGTCCTGAAAAAGGATCTCGCCTTCACCGGCATCGTTACCACCGACGCCATGGATATGGAAGCCCTCGCCCGCGAATACGGCAGCGCCGAAAGCTCCATCCGCGCCATCGAAGCCGGTGTCGACGTCCTGCTCATGCCCCGCGATCCCGATCAAGCCATCGAAGCCCTCGTCAAAGCCGTCGCCGCCAATCGCCTCACCCCCGCCCGCATCTCCGAATCCGCCCGCAAGGTCCTCCGCGCCAAGGCCCGCCTAGGCCTCCAGAAATCCCGCCTCACCGATGGGGACTCGATCCCAGACGTCATGGAAGACGAAGCGTCCATGATCCATGCCCAGAAGGTGGCCGACGCCGCCGTCGCCGTCCTCCGCGGCGACCGCGCCCGCCTCCCTGTCGCCAGCACCGCCGCCACCTGTGTCCTCGCCCTCACCGAACGCCGCGCCAATGGCCAGGGCGCCCAACTCGCCGACGAACTCAAACAACGCGCCCCCGCCATCCGCCTCGAACTCCTCGACCCCCAAATGCCCGAACCCGCCCTCGCCCAATCCCCCGAAGGCTGCGAAACCACGGTGGTCGCCGCCTTCCTCGGCTTCGGCGGCTCCGGCAAGCTCAGCCCCGCCTACACCCCTCTCCTCGAACGCCTCATGGCCTCCGGCAAGCCCGTCGTTCTCGCCGCCCTCGGCAACCCCTTCCTCGTGCGCGCCTATCCAGCCACCGCCCTCGCACTAACAACCTATTCCACCGTCCCCGTCTCGGAAACCGCATTAGTCAAAGTGTTACTCGGCGAACTCACTCCCACAGGAAAGTCTTTTCTATGATTACCATCACCTGGCTCGGACATACTACTTTCTCCCTCCAACTCCCCACCGGAGAAGTAACTCTCATCGACCCCTGGATCGACGGCAATCCCAAGTTTCCCGCCGGCTACGAAATCACCCGGGTCGATAGCATTCTCATCACCCACGGCCACTTCGATCACATCGGCGGCGTCCGCAAACTCGCCGCCCAATTCTCCCCCCAAATCTTCGCCAACTACGAAATCTGTACCTGGCTCCATGCCAAAGGCGTGGCCAACGTCAACGGCATGAATAAAGGCGGCCGCGCCATTCTCCCCGGCGGCCTCGGCGCCACCATGACCCACGCTCTCCACTCCA
>CAMATG010000251.1 GCA_945860645.1 Candidatus Sulfopaludibacter sp. SbA3
CGGGCTTGTCCGCCGAAGCGCAAAGCGCGAAGGTGGATGTCCCCAGACGCCGCACTCGCCCGCAAAAGGCCCCGAGCAACCCACCGCCACCCCAGCAGCTTTCCCAGGCATCACCCCAACCCGATCACCCGCCCCCTCACCCCCACGCAGCGACAACTCCCACGGGGACACCCGCGGGCCGTAGGCCGGGTGTCCCCAGACGCCGCCCTCGCCCGCAAAAGGCCCCGTCCGCAAAGCCCCGCCCGCCATCTTCCCCAAAATTTCAGTCCGCATAAACCAACATCGGGTTCGCCGTAATCCGAATCGGAATCGTAGTCGTCGTCACATGCAAATTCGCCGCCGAATTATCCATCGGAATCATCTCAATCCGCACCGCCGACGGCAATTTATTCGCCACCCACCGCGCCGTCCACTTCTGAAACAAAGGAGCCGGCAACTCATCCCGATACAAAAACTGCACCGCCGCCAACTTATCCGCCAACACAAACGAATCCGGCCGCGCCGTAATCGGAATAAACAACGGAGCCGCCTGCCCCGTCAACGGATCCGGCTGCGTCCCCACACAAGCCCCCCGCAAACTAAACGGCCCCGCATACGGAATCTCATTCACAATCAGCCGCACACCCTGCCCCGCCTCCCCCGGAATCACCGTAAACTCCAACAATTTCGGATACCCCCGCGCCCCCTCCTGCAACGAATAGCTCGACACAAACCGCATCGCCATCGGCTCGCCCTGAAACATCACCGCCTTCCCCCCCGGCATGCACTCCACCGTCACCGGCATCAACCCCGCAATCTGCGCCGCCAACGCCTTCTCTACGCCCAACACCCGCCGGTTCTTCGTAAACCGGTCATTGGTCTTCTCCATCGCGTTAACTCCCACGCGCATCGAATACAGCACGCCCAGGCTCAACAGCGCCATCAACGACACCGCAATCATCAACTCCAACAACGTAATGCCCCGCTGGTTCGCCCGCCTCATTGCACCGGTACCCCCGGCGGAGGCTCGTCCGGAAACAAATACCGCCGCCGAAACCCCTCCAGCGAAAACGATTTCGTCCGCCCGGCGTTATTGAACTCAATCAGCAACTCCACCCGCTCCAACACCTGCGACCCCGGCCCCGCCCCCGGCGCAAACTCAAATATCCCCGTCCGCGCCCTCCACCCCGCCGCCAACCCAGCCGACTGCGAAGGGTCAAACCGCCCCTCCATCATCACCGGCAACCGCGGCATCAACAACAACTCATCCATCTTGTGCCGCGCCATCAGCGCCGCCCGGTCGTAATCCGTCAATCGCGACGCGTTCCGCAACGACGTCGTCAAATTCGACAACAGCGCCACCACCGCCACGGCCATAATGAACGTCGCCACCATCACTTCCAACAGCGAAAATCCGCGCTGCTTCATGGCTGCCGCTCCGCCACCTGCGCACTCCCCGTAATCGGGTCCACCGACACAATCCGCATCTGGTTCTTCCGGTTCTTCAACTCCAACCCGATCCGCGGCACCGTCCCCCCCGGATGAATCAAAAACTGCCGAGGCAGGTTCTCATCCAGATTTGGAATCAACGGCAGCACCCGCTCAATCGTCACACCCTCCGGCATCGCAACCTCCCGCCGGTACCCCGGATCGGCACTGGCAAAAAACATCTTGTTCAGCCCCCGGTCCACCACAATCTCCACCGCCACCTGCCGCCGGTCCGCCCGGTTCATCGCCGAATTGAACGTGCTAACAATCTCATCCGTCGCCGACCGCAACCGCAGCGTCTCAATACTCGAAGTAATGGAGGGGAACGCAATGCCGATCATGACGCTGATAATCGCGACCACAATCAACATCTCCATGAGCGTCAGTCCGCTCTGCGTCGCCCTCCGCCGGCTCACTTCGATTTCCAACTCACAATGTCTTCGTTCATATCCGTGCCACCCGGCTGCCCATCCGCCCCATAGCTGATAATGTCCGGCTCATCGCCGTGCTCGCCCGGATACTTGTACACATACGCGCGGTTCCACGGGTCCGTCGGCACATCCTGCGGCAGGTACGGCCCCTGCCATCCGTTCACGCCCTCCGGCTTCTCGCGCAGCGCCTTCAACCCCTGCTCGTTCGTCGGGAACAAACTCGTGTCCAGCTTGTACGCCCCCAGCGCCGTGTTAAACGAATTGATCTGCTGCCGCACTGCGGTCTTCTTCGCCACATCGGCGCGCTGCAATACCCTCGGCCCCACCACGGCGGCGAACACCGCGATGATCGTCACCACGACGAGCATTTCAATCAGGGTCAGGCCGGCTTGCGAGCGGCGGCGGCGTTGGGAAATCGGTCTCAACATGGGAAAACTCCTTGGTTAAACAGCAACTTCGTTAATACTCGATATGGCCAGCAGCAGGCTGATCACCAGCGCGCCGATAATCAAACCCATCACCAAAATAATGATCGGCTCAAACAACGACGTGAACCGCCGGATCGCGGCTTTCGTATCGGCCTCGTACACTTCCGCCATTCGCAGGAACATCAGATCCAGCTTACCCGTCTCCTCGCCCACACTCAGCAAATGCGCCGCCAACGGAGGAAACTCGCCCGTCCGCTTCAACGGCACCGCAATCCCTTCCCCGCGCTTCACACCCATCGCCACCGCGTTCAGCGAATTCGAAATCCGCTTGTTATTCATAATCGCGCCCGAGATCGATATCGATTGCACCAACGGCACAGAATTGGCAATCAGCGTCCCCATCGCGCGAGCAAACCGAGCCGTCTCCGCCTTCCGCAGCGCATCCCCCAACACCGGAATCCGCAACCGGAACCCATCCCACCACAGCCGCCCCTCCGGCTGCCGAATATAGGCCTGAAACCCAACAATCCCCAACGCCAGCAGCCCCAAAACAAACGGCGCATATGCCTGCGTATAACGGCTCGTCTCAATCATGATCCGCGTCGGCAGCGGCATCGGAATATTGCCCTGCTCAAACACCTGCGCAAACTTCGGCACCACAAAATTCATCAACACAAACACGCTGCCCGCGCCAACCAGCGAAAGCAACGCCGGATACACCATCGAGCTGATAATGTACCCCCGCAGCTCATCGCGCGTCTTTTCAAACTCGCTCAACCGTTCAAAAATAACCCCCAGCGAGCCCGACGCCTCCCCAGCCCGCACCATGTTCACATACAAGTCGGAGAAATACTTCGGATGCGTCGCCAGCGAATCCGCCAGCGACCGCCCGCCCTTCAACACCCGCAGCACATCCAAAATCACCATCCGGAACGCCGGCTTCTCCGCCAGCTCCGTCGAAATCTGCAACGCCCTGTCCACCGGAATGCCGCTGTTCAAAAGCGTGGTCAATTCCGTCGTAAAGAACAGAACTTCCTTCTTCCGCCCGCCCCCAAAATCCGGCAGTTCAAACTCGAACCCCTTCTTCTGTTCCAGCCCCACATAGACCGGCGTCAGCCCCTGCTTCCGCAACTCCCGCGCCACTTCCTTATCGCTCTCGCCCACAAGCGTGCCCGTGCGCGCCTTCCCATCGGAAGTAATCGCCCGAAAATGAAAGGAGGCTGCCATTAGAACTCTTGCGTCACCCGCATAATCTCCTCAGGCGTAGTCACGCCCTCGGCAACCTTATCCCACCCATCCTCCCGCAACGTCCGCATCCCATTCCGCCGCGCCGCCGCCGTCAAAACACTCGCGTCTTCATTCCGCGTAATCATCCGCCGAATCTCTTCATTCAACTCCATCAACTCAAAAATCCCAACCCGTCCCTTAAACCCGCTCCCAAAACAGACGTCGCACCCGCGCCCATAAAACGACGGCACTTCCACGCCCTCCGGCCGCAGCCGCGGCTTCCCCTCCACCCGGCAATTCTTGCAAATGGTCCGCACCAGCCGCTGCGCCAAAATACTAACCACAGAAGACGAAATGAGGTAATTCTCCACCCCCATATCCGTCAGCCGGGTAACGGCACTGGGCGCATCATTCGTATGCAACGTCGAAAATACAAAGTGGCCCGTCAATGCGGACCGAATCGCCACATCCGCCGTCTCCCTGTCGCGCACCTCGCCCACCATAATCACGTCCGGATCCTGCCGCATAATATGCCGCAATCCACTCGCAAACGTCAGCCCAATCTGCGGATTCACGTGAATCTGATTGATCCCGTCCATCTGGTATTCCACCGGGTCTTCAATCGTGATGATCTTCCGCTCCACCCCATTAATCCGCTTCAGCGCCGAATACAACGTCGTCGATTTCCCGCTCCCCGTCGGCCCCGTCACAAACATAATCCCGTGCGGCAACTGCGTGTAAAACTCCATCCGCTCCAACATGTAATCGGTGAAGCCCAGCTTCCGCAAATCATAAAACTGCTCGCCCGCGGACCGATCCAGCAACCGCATCACAACGCTCTCGCCATACAGCGTCGGCAGCGTGGAAACACGCAAATCCACCTCCCGCCCCAGCGTCTTCACCTTAATACGCCCATCCTGCGGCAACCGTCGCTCGGCGATGTTCAACTTCGCCATCAGTTTCACGCGACTAATCAACGCCGCCTTCATCTCCTTCGGCGGCTGTTCCTGTTCATACAAAACGCCATCAATCCGAAACCGGATCCGAAACAACTTCTCAAACGGCTCAATGTGAATATCGGAAGCGCGCTTCTCCACCGCCGACGCGATGGTGGCATTCACCATCCGGATGACGGGCGCCTCGCTCGCCATATCCCGCAGGTGCTCTAAATCTTCGTTCCCGCTAACGCCCTCGCCAAAATCGGCTTCCGCCTCATTCCGCGCCGCCTGCCCGTAGTGCTTGTCGATCGCCTCGACAATCTCCCCCTCCGCCGCCAGCACCGGCGAAACCCGCAGCCCCGTAAACCCGCGCACCGCCGCAATGGTCTCAAAGTCCAGCGGGTCGGCCATCGCCAACACCAGCCCCGTCTCGTTCAACCCCATCGGCAAACAACGGCTCTGCCGCAGGAACCGCGCCGCCAGCCCCTCGGTCTCCGGAGCCGTAAACGCCGTGCCCTCAATCGTCACCAACGGCAACCGCAACTGCTCGGAAAGCGCCGCCAACACATCCCGCTGCGCCACAAACCCCAGCTCAATCAGCAGCTTCCCAATCTTCTCCCCGCGCTCTTTCTGCAGCTCCAGCGCCCGGTCCAGGTCGTCCTGGCCAATCAAGCCTTTCCCGATCAACAGTTCGCCCAGGCGCATCTAGTATTCCCGCACCTGAATCTGCTGTTCCAACGCCACTTTATCCGCGCCCGACATCAAAAAACCCATCAACGTCTTCCGCGGCGCCTGCATCACAATCTGCGTCGGCAACCCCGAAGAATCCTCGTGCGGCCAATAGGCCAGCGAAACACTCAACACCATCCGCTCCGAAGCCGGCACCGGGTCCATCACCACCGAAGCGCTCACCAACATATCCCGCATCGCCGACTTCAACAGCGGCAGCCGTTCAATCTTCTTCTTCCGCAACGCCGCCTTCACCGGCTCCGGCAGCGTCTTCAAAAACGGACCCGGCGCCGGCCCCTCGGCCAGGTTCACGCGAGTCGTAAACACACACCCAAAGCCTTCCAAATAGACCCCATGCGTATGCCCCAGCAGCAGAAACTGCTCTCCGGGCACCAACGCCTCCACGCGCTTATTCATCGAGACTTCCACCGCCGCCATCAGCCCCCGGTTCACCGGAGCCCCAAACAGCGCGCAAGCCAAAAAGCTCAGTAAAAGAACCCGCCTCATTGCCCACCCCCGCCACTGTTCTGCGCGTAGGAAACCATCATCGCCGCCTGCTTCTCCCGGAACAGCGAGTAGCTGGCTTCCATATTCATCTGGTCTTCCTGCCGCAACTTCTGATATTTGCCCTCGGCCTCTTTAATCGCCGAAGCCAACTGCGTCCGATGCCGCTGCTCGGCCTTTTCCAAGGCCACCGGCAACACCCGAGTCACTTCCTCGGCAATCCGCTTCTCAAACGCCGCCTGGTCCATCGAAGCCGCCACCGGGGCCGAAGGAGCCGCCGTCTGCGGCACGGACCCATGAAACACAATCGCCGCCGCCAACAGCGCGGCCGAAGCGAACGCCATTCGGGGACCGGAGTTCAACCAAACCTGCCACCACTTCGGCTCAAAGACTTTATCGGAAACAAACGCAATCCGCCGCGGCAGCTCTTCCTCGCGCAGCGAGAACAAGGCCGACTGCGTCACCTGCAATCGCGCCAGTTCCTCGCGCAAAGCGGGATCAGCGGCGCAAGCCGCCTCCACAGTCCGCCGCTCCGCGGCCGAAAGCTCCCCAAACACATAATCTTTCAAATCAATATTCATAACGCACTCCCCCGGATCCCCACCGGCGCCAGCGTATCTTTCAGCAGTTCCAGCGCGGTATACAACCGCGACTTCACCGTCGAAAGCGGGCACCCCAGAATCTCCGACATCTCCTCAAACTTAAAACCCTGATACACCTTCAGAACCACAGCCTCCCGTTGCTCTTCCGTCAGCCGTCTAAGGGCAGCATCGACCGCAAGTGCCGTCTCCACCGGCAACATCCCGCCCCCCATCGAATTCGGCATCTCGTACCCCGAAGTTTCCAAATCGTCCTCCGGTTTCTTTTTCCGCAACAAGGAATAGGCCTCGTTATGAGCAATCCGGTACATCCACGGCGCAAACCGTGCCGGATCCTCCAACTTCCGCAAGTTCTGATACACCTTCAGCAGGACATCCTGACAAAGGTCCATCGCGTCCTCCCGATTCCTCACCAACCGCAGTAAGTAATTGAAAACGCGCTTCTCCCAGCGCGAAACAAGGAGGTTGTAGGCGTCCACATCTCCCCGTTGCGCCTTCAGGATCAGATCGCGGTCTTCGACTTCACGGAAGATCAAGGCGGGTGTTCTCGTTTGTTATGACGCCGCCAGAGGAAAAAAAGTCGAAGCGACGCCTTTCAGCCTCCAGTGTAGGCCACCAGAAGCCAGAAAACGCGATTGGAGACAGCGATAGGTGCCTGGCACCGGGCCTGTCCGACGCAACCTCCCAAACCAAAGCTCTCTCCCCGGTGCCAGGCACCCCGGGAATGGGAAGGAAGCTGCACCCCCAGCCACGTCCACGTGCATCGCGAAGACTGTTTGTGCAAGTTCTGGCTCGAGCCAATTACTTTGGCGCGAAATGATGGATTCTCCACCCGTGAGGTGCACCTCTCACGCCTATAATGGAGGCCTGGAATGAGCATTGCAATCAGTTCTGAACCAGCAATTCGGACTGTCTCAGTTTCCGAGGACGTGATCATCGCCCAACTGAGCGATGGCCGGACAATCAGTGTCCCGCTTAGCTGGTCTTGGCGCCTTTCCGAAGCATCGGCAAAACAGCGTGAAAACTTCCAGATTCTCGGTCGCGGCGAAGGAATCCGTTGGCCGGACCTGGACGAGGACATCAGTGTCGACGGAATGCTGCACGGCATGCCCGCCCGCCGGCCTACACGATAGCAGCTCCACGCGCACACCCGTACTCGGCCGTATGACGGGCAACCGACTTATCGGGCCCCTTCAGGTACGCGAACAAAATGCCTGTATCCAGGTGTACCATTGCCACCAAGCCACCGTCTCTCCGCGTAGGCCAACTGAACCACGTCATCAAGGAGTGCCGCGTCTTCCGGACTCCCGATCAACCCCAAGCCCTGCTCCGCAACCGTCAATTCCGCCCGCCTCAACGCAATGGAACGCTGCTGATCAAACCACGCATACAACTCCTGCAGCGAACTCATGGCGCAAACCCCGCAGCGAAGCCGCCCGAAACGCCTCCAGGTCTTCGTCACTCCATGAATCGGACCAATCAATCTTGCGATCCGGCACCGTCGCCGCCAGACGCTCAATCAACCCGGACAACTCGCTCGCCGTCTCGAGCGGCAACCTGCAAAAAGCCGCAAGCAGGCTCGCTTCCTGGGGTTCAGTAGGATGCGGTAAGCCAGATTCAACGTCCGGAGATTCCGCCCACCCCATCATCCCCCGCGCCTACGGCAACGCCGGCCTCGCAAACCGCACCCGCTCATGCACCGTATCAAACGTCGTAACCAGCGGCTGCAAAAGCCCCCGCCCCAAATTCGGCTCCTTCACCATCTCGGTAAAATACACCTCCGGCCTCTCAATCCGCACCGCCCCCACCGTCACATCCCCCGCCAACCGCGCCTTGAACAAGGCGTACTCGTTCACCACCGTCCCAATCTTCC
>CAMATG010000252.1 GCA_945860645.1 Candidatus Sulfopaludibacter sp. SbA3
GGCCCAACTCCGCGGCCGCTGCGTCATGACCACCTACGATCCCGACACGCTAGTCCAGGACCGCCGCGTCCTCCAAAACATCGTCCGGGAACTCGACGGCACCATGGCGCTCGATACCGCCGTCGAATCCCCCGGACTCATCCGCGAAGGCGACGAAGTCACCCTCCTCTAAAACACAGCCTTTAACGCAAACTGCACCCGCCGCGGCTCAGCCGCGCTGGTGATCGTTCCCACGCCAGCGGCATTGATATTCGCCCCCGGGAACCCGAAATTTGCCGTGTTCGTCGCGTTGAACGACTCGGCACGGAACTGTACCCGAACCTTCTCGGTCACCGCGAAGCTCTTGGCCAGCGATAGATCCACGTTCCGGTTCCCCGGTCCGTCCAGAATGTTCCGGCCCGAGTTGCCATACGTGAACTGCGCCTGCGTCGTAAACGCCGCCAGGTCGAACCACCGGTCAATCGACTGCCGGTCCTTCGGCAGGTTGCCATCCGCGATCCGGTTCGGCCGGTCCGCGCCGCCTGCGTTCGTGATGCCGCCGCCGCTGTTCACCGTGAACGGCAATCCCGTCTGCAGCGTCAGAATCCCGCCCAGCTGCCAGCCGCCAAACACCAGGTCCGCCGCCCGATTGGCATTCATGAAGGTCTTCCCCTTCCCAAACGGCAGCTCGTAGCTCGCGCTCACAACGTAGTTGTGCCGCAGGTCGGTGGTCGAGCGGCCCCGGTTCAGGTTCCGGTCCCACGGCTTCAGCGCGCCCACGCCCGAATTGCTCAGCGTCTCGTCCACGTTGTCGATCGTCTTGCTCCACGTGTACGCCGACAGGAACGTCAGCCCCTTCGAAAACCGCTTCTCCACCTTCACCGTCATCGCGTTATAGCTCAGCCGCCCAACGGGCAACTGCCGCGTTACCGACGTATAAAACGGCCACAACCGCCGGCTGGCCACCGGTGTCGGCCCCGGCGCGATGTCGAACGGCAGGTTGAAGTCCACCCCCGCCAGCATCTGCCGCGTCCCGTTCCCGTTGTAGCCCACCGTCAACAGCGTGTCGAACGGCAACTGCTGCTGCACGTCCAGGAACCACTGCTGCGAATACTGCGTCGGCAGAAACTCCTGCGGAATCTCCAGGCCCACCAGCGCCGGTCCCGGCACTGCCGTCGCCGGCAGCTGCACCGCCGGGAACCCGCCGCTCAACGTCAGCCGAGGCACAATCCGGTCCAGCGTGCCGAACCCGATCTCCACAAAGTCCGGCGCCTGATTCGCCAGCCGCGCGCCCACCTGAATGCTGTCCGGCTGCGCGTAAATCACGCCCGCGCCCGCCCGGACCACCATTTTCTCGTTCGCCTTCCACGCCAGCCCCAGCCGCGGCGCGAAGTTGTTCTTATCGTTCCGGCAACCGCAGTCGCCCGGGTTCACCTTCACCTGCTGCAGTCGCGCGTTGGCGCCCGTGTTCGTCAGGTCGGGAATGAAGCGCGACACGTTGTTCTGCACAAACGTCGCCGCGTAGAAGATGTCGTAGCGCATGCCCAGATTCAGCGTCAGCCGCGGCGTGATCTTCCAGTCGTCCTGGATGAAGCCAGCGATCGTGTTCGCCCACATATCTTCGCCGTTCTCGTTGCCGATCGTGCCACCCGCCGCCATGCCCAGCATGAACTCCGCCAGCCCGTCGCCGGTCGCCGCGCGGTTCGCCGGATTGGCCGTAAACTCCCGGTTGAACGCAAACTGCCCGCGCGCAAACCGCGCCGCCAGCCGCGAAATGTTCTGCCGCCGGAACTCCCCGCCAATCCGCACATTGTGCTTGCCGATGTTCTTGTACAGGGTGTCGGTCAGCTGGAAAAGGTCCATGTTGTTGAAGTTCGGCCAGAAGCTGCGCGAGCCGATCTCGGTATATCCGGCCGGTGTGAACCGCGACAACCCGCGGTCGTTCGATCCCGGATTGCTCACCTTCGGAATCCCCTTGATGCCAAACTGATCGAACAGCGACGTGTCGTACGGAATATCGAATCGCGAGATGATCCGCGAAAACCCAAAGCGGAACTCGTTAGTGCCAGTCGCGCCCAGCGTCGCCGAATGCGTCGCCGCCACCGAGTGGCTGTCGACATTGGTCGTGGTCGCCAGGCCTCCATCGGCGGGCAGCGGCAGAGGACCGGGCTCATACCGGTCGCGTGTCCGCTTGCTGTAGCGAGCCGAAAAGCGCTGCCGGTCGCTGATGTTGTGGTCGCCCTTGAAGTCGTAGCTGTCGACGTCGTTCTTCTCCGACGGCGCGAAGAAGTAGTTGTTCGCAATGCCCGTCCCGTTGTTCGGCCGCGGATAGAGGTCCAGCAGCTTCGGGAACAGCGGGTCCCATCGGTTCGCCGGAATGACATTGCCCGGGAACGGCTGCCGCGTGAAGCTCGCCGGCGTGCCAACGGTGGTCGCCGGATCGAACACCGGCCGGATGCGGTTGAAGTCCCCGCGCCGCAATTCGTCCACCGGCACCGTCGAAATAAAGCTCCGGCCCAGCCGCGTCCGCGTCCCTTCAAAGCTGCCGAAGAAGAACGTCTTGTCTTTGCGAATCGGGCCGCCAAACGTGCCGCCAAACTGGTTCTGCTTGTACGTCGGCTTCTTGTTCCCGGCGCGATTGGCGAAGAAGTTGGTGCCGTCCAGGTTCGAGTTCCGCAGGAACTCGAACGCCGTGCCGTGGAACTGATTCGTGCCGGACTTGATGTTCACAAACACCTGCCCGCCCATGCGCGTGCCGTACTCGGCCGACAGATTGTTCGTCACCACGCGGAACTCGCCCACCGCGTCGACGGATGGCTTCACCGCTTGCGCCTCAAACCCCAGCGGACCGCCGGAGGCGACAGACGAATTGTCCACGCCATCAATGGAGACCTGTACCTGATAGATATGCTGTCCGGAGGCGGAGAACCCGCCCTCTCCCTGGGTGCGTCCGCCCCGGCCGGGATTGGTACCGGCGGTCAACGACGCCAGGTCCAGATAATTGCGGCCATTCAGCGGCAGTTCCACGATCCGCTTGTTGTCGATCACCTGTCCCACCGTGGTGGTCTCGGAGTCGATCAGCGCCGCCGCGGCGGTGACCTCGATGCTCTCGGTCACACTGCCGGTCTTGAGCGTAAAGTCGATACGCGCCGTTTGCGAAACGTCCAGCTTAATCTCCGGCACTTCGGCGTTGGAGAACCCGGCGCGCGAGGCCGAGATCTTGTACCGGCCCACCGGCAACGTCGGCGCGGTGTAGAAGCCTTGGTCGTTGGTTGTCAGTTCCCGGCGCAGGCCGGTGTCGATGTTGACCACCGCCACCTTGGCGCCGGCAACAACGGCATCGGTGGAGTCAGTGACCACACCTTGAATCGTTCCACTTTGAGCGAAAACGGCGCACGCGGCCGCGAAGAGGCATAGGACCCGGAGAAGCATCTGTCTATCTTATCGTCGGAGTAGCCCCGAGAGTTTAGAAGACGTCGAGCAAATGGCCCAACCGGTCGCGCTTGGTCCGCAAATAGTCCTCGGCGTGCGATTGCGGCTCCACAATCGCCGGGATCCGCTCCGCCACCCGCACCCCGGCCCGCTCCAGCGCCGAGATCTTGTCCGGATTGTTGGACAGAAACCGCACGCTCTCCAGCCCGAAGTACTTCATGATCGCGACAGGTAGATCGTAGCTCCGCAGGTCCACGTCGAGCCCCAGTTGGAGATTCGCGTCCACCGTGTCCGCCCCGTGGTCCTGTAACTCATAGGCGCGCAGCTTGTTCATGATGCCGATGCCGCGCCCTTCCTGCTGCTCGTAGATGATCAGCCCGCGGCCCTCGCCGCCTACCTTCTCCATGGCCAGTTCCAGCTGCGCGCGGCAGTCGCACCGCAGCGAGTGGAACACGTCCCCGGTGAGGCACTGGGAATGGATCCGCACAATCGGCGGTTCCCCTTCCAAAGAGCCCATCTTCAATACAACCGCCTCCTCGGTGGTCTCCCCGGTATGGCCGACAAAGCCATAGATCCGAAAAGGTCCGAAGCGGGTGGGAAAGTCGGCTTCCGCCACTTTTTCCATACGAAATGCCTGATTTTCCGCCATGCTATCTAAAAGCGAAGATAATCTCATTATACGGCGATGCTAGAGCAGCACCTGGTAATCCTTTTGATGAAGCTCGCCGCATCGGCGGCGCTGGCGAGTATTCTCGGCCGGTCCAGCGCATTTCTCCGCATGCTGACACGCGAAGAACGCACCACGCCCCAGCGTTTACAGATGGCGGTGGGCTTTGCGGTGATCTTCGGTGGCGGCATTGTGTTGCGGGTTCTCACGCACAATAACTACCAGGCGCTCGACCTGGGGTTGGAGGGCGCGCTGCTCGCCGGCGTCCTCGGCGGCTATGTCACCGGGCTCGTTGGCGGCATTCTGATCTCCCTGCCTGCTTGTTTGATGAACGGAGAATGGATGGCGATGCTCCTTTATGCGGGGCTTGGCGTCACGGGCGGATTGTTGCGCGATCTGGCGCCGTCGAAGGACGACATCTGGCGCTTCTCGCCCTATCTCGACCTCACCGTCTATCGCCTCTTCCGCGCCAAGTACGATTTCCGCGTCACACTCTTTCACGGCTTCGTGCTGCTCATGGTGGTCTTTGCCGAGTTCACCCGTTGGGCGCTCAGCCAGCTCCTCCGCGACGACCGCTTCCTCTACACCCTCTACAGCTCCTGGAAGCAGCCCGATTGGCTGGGCATGCTGCTCATCTACTCGTCCACCATCTTCGCCTTCGCCATCCCGCTGAAGATCTGGAATAGTATTCGCCAGGAACAACTGCTCGGCGCGCAGCAACGATTGCTGACCGAGGCGCGGCTCCGCGCGCTGACCTCCCAGATCAACCCGCACTTCCTGTTCAACACGCTCAACACCGTCAACTCGCTGATCCGCACGAATCCCGAACAGGCCCGCACCGTGGTCCGGAAGCTCTCCAATATCCTTCGCCGGTTGTTGCGCAAGGATGAGAACCTCTCCCCGCTCCGCGACGAGATCAGCTTCATCAACGACTACCTGAGCATCGAAATGACGCGCTTCGGCGAGAAGCTGCGCTTCGTGAATGAGACCGCGCCGGACACGCTGGACCGGCTGATTCCGTCGATGCTGCTGCAGCCGATCATCGAGAACTCGATTAAGCACGGGCTGAGTTCGAAGGTGGAGGGCGGCGTGATCACATTGCGCACGCGGGTTCGGGACGAGCGGCTGCACATCGAAATCGAGGATGATGGAGTAGGAGTGGAGGAATCGAAACTGGCGACGATGTTTGACTCCGGGATCGGGGTTTCCAATGTTAACGAGCGGCTGCACGTGCTTTTCGGCGATGATTACAGAATGGACGTTGATAGCCGACCGGGCGAAGGCACGAGGACTCACATCGAGTTTCCTGACCTGAGCGGGCGTAGATAAGATACAATGCCGCAACGACTGTCTATGCAGACTGCTGTCGCCTACAAGAGCGAAAGACTCCACAAAACAATCGCGACGCGCACCAAGCGCGTGTACGATCACATCTCTCGTATCTATCCGGCGTCGACGTACTTCTTCCACCGGAAGGCGCATAAAATCGCGCTGGAGATGAGCGGGCTGCGGAACGGGATGAACGTTCTGGAAGTGGCCACCGGATCGGGCGAGATGTTCCGCCGTCTGGTGAAGCATAACCCGGATGGGTACACCTGCGGCGTCGATCTGTCGCCGAACATGGCGGCGCGGACCCAGGCGCACGCGCGGAAGCAGTTTCCGAAGTCGTCGCTGCACTGCCAGGCGGTGGACTGCCGTTCGCTGCCGTATCGCGATGGCTCGTTCGACCACATCTTCTGCTGCTATCTGTACGAGTTGCTTTCCACCGAGGACATCTACCAGACGATGGAAGAGATGCACCGGGTGCTGAAGCCGCGCGGCACGCTGACTTCGATCCTGATCGGCCAGCAGGCGGAGTTCTTCAACAAGGCCTATCTGGTGGCGGCGTCCGTTGTGCCCGCCTTCTGGGGCCGGCAGATGGACCTCTCCGCGCCGGGCATCCTGCAGGAGACCGGGTTCCGCGTGATCAAGGAACACAAAGTCCGGCAGGGCTTCTATCCTTCGCGGATTTTGACTTCGGTGAAAGACTGAGCGGTTATTTCGATCCGGCGGACGGCTCGTGAAGAGTCAGAATCTGGTCCGCCGCCACGTCTTTTACCGTTAGGGTGGCCCCGCCGGGCCAGCGGATCTCTATTGTCGCGGCCTTCGTCTCGTTGCCGAGTCCGAAGTGGACGCGGGGGTCACTTGACGACAGAAAGCCCACGCTGGGGCTGAGCCAATCGTGCAGCGTCCTGCCGGACGGCGTCGTTACCGTCAGCCGGGCGCCGATCGACGAGCGATTCGCTTTGTGGCCAACCAGATGGAGCGTGAGCCAGTGTCCGCCGCCGCCGGCTGAATTCATGAGAATGGCGGGCCGGCGGTCGAGCGAGGTCACGACCAGATCGAGAAACCCATCGTTGTTCAAGTCCACAACGGCGGCGCCGCGCTGGTACCCTTTCCGCTGAAAGTGATCGCCCATGTGGACGGAGACGTCGACGAAGCGCTTCCCGTCGAGGTTCTCGAAAAGGGTGTCGTGCTGGGCGGCATTGGAGCGGAGCGAATCAACGTCGCCGTTGGCGGAGAAGACATCGCGCCAGCCATCGTTGTTGTAGTCCAGGAACGCCGCGCTCCATCCGGAGTACGGCATGCTCAGCGCGCCGAGTCCCACCGCGGGGGAAACGTAGCGAAACGACTTGCCGTTGAGGTTGCGGAAGAGCCCCCAGACCTGTTCGGTGAGGTTGTTGTAGAAGACGTCGGGCCACCCGTCATTGTTGAAATCCCGCAGGTCGGCTCCCATGGCGGACACGGTGGCCGCGTCGTCGTTGTAGGCGACGCCCATCGCCAGGCCCTGCTCGCGGAATGTCCCATTGCGCTGGTTCAAGTAGAGGAAGTTAGGCTCGGTGTCGTTGGCGATGAAGATATCTTCCCAGCCGTCCCCGTTGACGTCTGCGATGGCGATGCCCATGCCCTTGCCGCGCGGCGCGCCGAAGCCGGTGTTGTCCGTAACGTCGACGAACTTGCCGTTGCCCTGGTTGCGGTAGAGGCGGTGGGCGACAGCGGGGTAGGTCTTGGGATGGCAGTAGTAATCCACGCCATCGGCACGAATGCAGCGTTGATCGGAGGCCGGTGTCCAGAGCGTGTAGTTCGAGAGCACGAGATCAAGGAGGCCATCGTGGTTGTAGTCGAGCCAGGCGCCTTGCACGCTGAGGGTTCCGGGCGGCTTTGTGCCGAGGCCGGCGGCGGCGGAGACATCGCGAAAGGTGCCGTCACCCATATTGCGATAGAGGGTGTTGGCGCCGGCGTTGGCGACAAAGAGATCGGTGAAGCCATCGTTGTCGAAGTCGGCGGCGGCGGCGCCGAGGCTGAAGCCGAGTTGCTCGCCCGCCAATCCGGCGCGCCCGGTGACATCCTCGAACACTCCATCGCCTTTGTTGCGGAGCAGGGCATTGTGAAACTCCGGACCGGTCTTGGTGAGTTCCGGGAACTTCGCGCCGTTGGTGAAGTAGAGATCCATCCGCCCATCGTTGTCGAAGTCGAGAACGGCGACGCCGCCGCAGAGGGGCTGCGGGAAGTATTTGCGAGGGGCGGCGTGGCCGTTGCGGGTGACGTAAGAGAAGGTACTTCGGGGGGCGACATCGGTGAAGAAGGGCCGCTGCTGGGCCAGGAACAGAAGTAAAGCAATCGCCTTCATCGGGAGACTCCTCGGCAAGCGGGGGTGAGCCAGTCGCGGAGACTCTGGCAGGAGTCAGGGGGAGCGCCTGTATTGAGTGCCGCGGCGGTGCGAAGCAAGGGGCCCGCGTCCTGGGCGCGATTCATGGCGGCGAGCAGGAGGCCATGCAGGCGATAGGGCCGATCCCACTCCGGCCAGCGTTGTTCGAGGCGGCGCAGGTTCGACAGTGCCCGCGGGGTCTGTCCGTCGAGCGCGAGCACGACGGTTTCGGCGAGCAGCAGGTCGCGGTTGTCCGGGGCATCGGCGAGAGCCTGCGCGAGAATGCGGGCGGCATCGGCGGGGGGCCCGAAGCCGGCGATGAGCAGGGCTGCCTCTTCGACGAGTTGCGGACGGGCACCGGGCCAGGCGCGGGCGGAGGCGAGGAGGCGCTGGGCCTGAACGGCGTGGCCGGCTTGCGCGAGGATGCG
>CAMATG010000253.1 GCA_945860645.1 Candidatus Sulfopaludibacter sp. SbA3
GCATACCGGCCCCCAATCACCCAAGGCTCCTCAAAAGCCGCCAACCCCTCCGAAAACCCACTCGCCTGCCCCACAACCGAAAACGCCTCCACCCCCCGCTCATTAAAAAACCGATCTCCCACCCGGACCAACCCCTCCGTAAAATCCCCTACACCCTGAATCCCCGCCGGCAACACCGCCCGCACCACCACCCGCCCCGTAGCATCAATGAATCCCGTCTTCCCTCCCTCTTCAAACGCAAACAGCCGCGAAGTCGCCCCCGCCCGCTTCGCCCAAATCCGCGGCACGCTCACCATCGAGCAAGCGCCCGCCCCCACCGCCAATAGCAACCCAAACACCAATCCACGCATTCCCCCGATTTAACCACCAAATTCATAACCATTTCACGAAACGCATGTAATATTCGATACCTATGCGAACCCTACTTCGATTGGCCTCAGCTCTGTCGCTGACACTCATGCTGTGCCAGGGACAAGGCTCCCTCGGCACTCTTCGCGGCGTCGTGACAGATCAAACTGGCGCCGTCGTCGTCTCCGCAAAAATCGTCCTCAAAGAACCCGCCACCGGCGTCCAAATCCGCGAAATTAACGTCGACGCCCAGGGCGCCTACGAAATCCCCTCCCTCCGCGTCGGCACCTATACCCTCACCTGCACCGCCGCCGGCTTCGCCTCCTTCACCGCCGATCAAATCGTCCTAGCCTCCGGCCAGCTCCGCCGCATCGACGTCCAGCTCTCCTTGGCCGATACCACCCAATCCGTCTCCGTCACCGCCGGCGTCGCCCTCCTCAACACCGAATCCGGCACCATCGGCGGCGCCTACGACCAAAAGAAACACGCCGACGTCCCCCTCGTCGACGCCTACCCCTCCCCCAGCGCCATGCTCACCCTCATTCCCGGCTTCCAAGGCGGCACCGGCGGCCTCGGCGGCGTCCGCGCCAATGGCCAGGGCCTCGGCCAGATTATCGTCGCCATCGATGGCATCAATAACGACTCCGCCGGCCAGCTCACCAACTCCGAACAGTACGACGAAGTCAACGCCACCACCACCAACGCTCCCGCCGAATCCTCCCGCATCGCCAGCGTCCAGCTCATCACCAAACGCGGCGCCAACGAAATCCACGGCGTGGCTTACTACAAATTCTTCTCCTCCGCCTTCAACGCCCGCAGCTTCTTCGCCCCCCGCCGCACCCCCTACCTCCAGCACGAATGGGACCTCGAAGCCGGCGGCCCCATCATCAAAAACCGCACGTTCGTCTACGGCAGCTGGTTCTCCCAGCGCATCCCCCTAGGCTCCTTCGCCACCGCCACCGTCCCCACCGCCGCCATGCGCAACGGCGCCTTCGCCAACGCCATCCGCGACCCCCAGACCAACACCCCCTTCCCCGGCAACCAGGTCCCCGCCTCCCGCGTCAACCCCGTCTCCGCCAAGCTCCAGGACAAGTACTACCCCACCCCCACCTCCGCCGCCGGCGCCAATAACCTCGCCTTCGAAGTCCCCTTCCCAGCCGACCTCTTCAAAGGCGACTGGCTCTTCTTCCGCGCCGATCACCAGGTCTCCGCCAAAAACAGTGCCGACTTCCGCTGGACCCAGCGCAAAACTCCCTACGTCTTAAGCTCCGGCCTCCCCGGCCAGTTCTGGACCCGCAAACGCGACCACCAGCAAATGGTCGCCAGCGACACCCACATCTTCTCGCCGACCCTCGTCAATACCTTCCAATTCGGCCTCTCCACCGACTTCATCATCGATGGCGACTCCGTCTCCGGCCGCACCCCCCTCGACGGCTCCCAGGTCCTCTCCGAAATCGGCCTCCAAGGCGCCAACCCCTCCGGCTTCAAAGGCCAGGGCTTCCCCACCATCTCCGTCACCGGCATGACCGCCATCTCCCTCCAGCCTGGCGGCGTCGTCAACGACAACAAGGCCTACACCATCAACGAAGCCATCACCAAATCCCTCGGCAAACACGTCTGGAAATCCGGCGGCACCATCCAGTGGCAGCGCACCTTCGCCGGTGAAATCCCCAACTACGGATCCTTCTCCTTCGATGGCACCCTCTCCGGCGCCCCCTATGCCGATTTCCTCCTCGGCTTCCCCCGCTCCGCCCAGCGCACCAACCCCCTCGCCAACCGCCGCCAAAACGCCACCGAACTCGGCTTCTTCACCCAGGACACCTTCAAGGTCAACGCCCGCCTCACCCTCGAATACGGCATCCGCTGGGATTACTACACCACGCCCGTCTTTGCCGACGGCATGATGTACAACTTCGACAAATCCACCGGCGCCGTCGTCGTCCCCCAAGAGGCCCTCGGCAAGGTCAGCGCCCTCTTCCCCAAAAACATCACCATCCGCGCCGGCAACCCCCAGCCCGAAGCGGCCAAAAACAACTTCCGCCCCCGCTTCTCCGCCGCCTACCGCATCACCCCCAAATTCGTCATCCGCGGCGGCTACGGCATGTTCACCGAACGCATCGCGCTCTTCCAACGCGTCAGCGGCGGCGGCCCCTTCCAGGTCGCCGAAAACTACCAGAACCAGGCCGGCCAGACCACCGCGCTGCTCAGCTTCCCCAACCCCTTCCCCGCCAGCACCGCCACCGCCGTGCTCGCCAGCCAAAGCGTCGTCCGCTTCCCCGACAAGACGGTCAACGGCCTGCTCCACCAATACAACATCAGCGTCGAACGCGAAGTCGCCAAGTTCGGCATCCGCACCTCCTACGTCGGCACCCAGGGCCGCAGCCTGAACTACTCCCTGAATATCAATCAGCCCGAACCCAGCCTCATCGCCTTCAACATCAACCGTCGCCCCTATCCCAATCTGGTCGGCGTCACCGAATGGCGCAACGACGGCAGCTCCAAATATCACTCCCTCCAAATCGAAGCCAAACGCCGCGCCAATAGCGTCATCTTCGATTTCAACTACTCCTACCAGATCAACCGCAGCAACTTCTTCAACCTCGAAAACCCCTACGCCGTCACCGACAAATGGGCCAACGAAGCCGCCACCCGCCGCCACTATGCCACGGCATCGTTGATCTGGGACACCCCCATCGGCCGCGGTCAGAAGTTCATGAGCAGCGCTCCCAAAGTCATCGACGTCGCTCTCGGCCACTGGCAGCTCTACTGGCTCAGCTACCTCGCCTCCGGGTCTTTCTTCTCCCCCTCCTACTCCGGCGCCAGCCCCTCCAACACCGGCGTCAATGGCGGCCTCCCGGACC
Organism: Candidatus Sulfopaludibacter sp. SbA3; assembly: GCA_945860645.1. GTDB lineage: Bacteria > Acidobacteriota > Terriglobia > Bryobacterales > Bryobacteraceae. The sequence continues at coordinate 3,210 of CAMATG010000253.1, forward strand.
TCGTCGGCAACCCCTACGGCATCACCCAATCGGTCAACCAGTGGTTCGACCCCAAGGCCTTCGCCGTCCCGCCCGTCGGCCGTTTCGGCAACGCATTGCCCAACAGCCTCACCTCCCAACCCCTCAACGTGCACCATCTCAGCGTGATCAAGAAGTTCCCCATCAAGGAGCGTCTGTCGTTCACCCTAACCGGGGCCATCTCGAATCTCTTCAACCACGCCACCTTCAACAACCCGATCAACAACATCTCCGTAGCCGGCACCGGCGCATTCACCAGCACGGTAGGCGTCTTCAGCTCCAACGAGCGCGGCGCCTACCGCCAGATGACCATCAAAGGCCGCTTCGACTTCTAGGACAATCCCCAAACCCCGGTTTTCCCTGGTAGCCCGGCTCCAGGGAAAATCCGGGTCTACCGTCGCCCAATCAGAATCGCAATGATCGTGTTGCTCGTCCCATCCGTGATCGCCGAAATCGGCGTCGTCGGAACCCCAAATGCATTGCTCAACTGCGCGGCGGTGACGGTCGCCCGCGTTCGGTCGGCAACCGAAACCCCGAAGCCGAATTGGTTGAATCCGCCACCAAACCCGCCACCCCCAAACCCGCCGCCAAACCCACCACGGCACACCATACCTCCAAACTGCGGGAAGCACTGGCTGCCAAACCCGCCACCGCCAAACCCAATCGCCCGATTGTCCGTTGCCGCCTTCACCCAACTATTGTCCGTATTGGAGACAGCCGTCACCGGCAGGCCCGGCGTCACCGAACGCCGCGTCGGAAACGAGAAGCCGAACTCCTTGGACGGCTTCTCCGCCGGCGAAAGGGAAACCTTGTAAAGCCCGCACCACCACAACGGCTCCTCCGTCTTCGGCAACCGTTCGTTGTCAATCGTCTGCCGTTCAACCGTCACCGTAGTCTGGCTCCGCACCGCCCCCTCCGGGACGAACAGATAAACCCCCGTCTTCCCCACAAGCACGGGCGCATTCTCGCCCTTCTCATTCAGCGTCCCCCGCTGGTCAAGAATGTGCGACCCCGTCGATTCCAACACCGCCAACACCTTCTCCGTCCCCGCATACTCCACAATCCCCGCCTCGGGCGCCTGAAACGAAACCGCGGCCGAAGGCTCGGCAAGCACCGGCGCCGCTCCATCCGGCCGCGCCCGGAACGTAAACGGCCCCACCAGCGTGTTGGCCCCGATCTCCTTCAAGGACCAAACCGCCACGTTATCCCGAACCCCGTCAAACGTCACCCCCGCCGGCACGTCCAGGGACTCAATAAACCGTGTCCCCAGCGGCACCGTCCCGCCCACGGCCACCGTCTCCACCTTCTGGCCGGCCGTCGCCACATAGACGGAGTACAAAACCGATCCATCGGCGTCATACTGGCCGATCGTCCGGACCACCGGGGACTGGGCGGCCATTGAAAGGCCAAATAAAACAGCAAGCAGGAATCGCATAAGCCGATCCTACGGCCGCCCCCAAAAAAAGATGTCAGGAAGTTGTAAGGATTTGCGTCTTACTAATTAGAGAGCGAATATCTCTTCCAACGTCTTCGCATCGGCCAGCCGGTCGCTCCAGCCTTCAATCACTTCCGGCGAAGCAGCGTGCAGCTTGTCCAGTGCCCAACCCGGCATCTGTCCAAATCGCCGTTCGATCTGCCGCTCCAGCAGCCGCCACATCCCTTTCGCCTCACCCCGCGCCTCGCCCCGAGCTTCGCCCCGTGCCTCGCCGATCGCCAGCCCCTGCCGGATCGCCGGCCCCAGAATCTTGTTCTCCATGACATCAATCATGTCTTCTTCCTTCAGCCTCCTCTCCAGTTCCTCTTCCACACCAATTATCCCCCCAATCAGCGCGAACGTGGTAGCCGCCGCCTCCTGCTCCGCCCCTGTCAACTCCCGCAGCTTCGCGAACACCACCCGAAACACCCGCTCCCGGTCCGCCTTCGTCAACAGCGCCCACTCGTTATCCGTCCAATCCGCACTCGCCAGCAAATCCTCGCCATCCATCTCCCGCAGATTCACAATCCGGAACCGATGCCGCGTACTGGGCGTCTCGAACGCGTCCGCCATCCGCAGCGCCTCCCGGCCCACATAAAGCATCGTCTGCTCCACATGCGCCCGCTGCAGCCGGTACAACCCCGTGTAGTACTCCAGCATCCGGAACCCCATCCCAGCCTCGTTGCTCGTCTGGATCTCCACATGCCGCAACACCCCGTCCGACGCCCGCGCCAGCAAATCCGTCCGCAGGTTCCGAACCTCCGGCAGTTCTATATTCGGCCACTCCACCGCATCGCCAAACAGCATCCGCGCCAGAACCCCTCGCGGGTTCCGGAACATGTACTTGAAAGTGACGTCGTATTCCTGCCCCACTACCCGCTCACCGCAGCCGTAACAATCTCCTGCGCCTGCGCCACAATCGCGTCCAAGTGCTCCTGCCCCTGGAAACTCTCGGCGTAGATCTTGTAGATGTTCTCCGTCCCCGAAGGCCGAGCCGCGAACCATCCATTTGCCGTATTCACTTTCACTCCCCCAATCGGAGCGTTATTCGCCGGCGCATGAGTCAAAATCGAAGTCACCGGATCCCCCGCCAAAGTAGTAGCCGTCATCGTCTCCGCATTCAACTTCGACAACCGTGCCTTCTGCTCCGGCGTCGTTGGCACATCAATCCGCGTGTAAACCGGCGCCCCATACTTCTCCGTCAGCGAAATATAATGCTCGCCCGGATCGCGCCCCGTCACCGCCGTAATCTCCGCCGCCAACAGCCCCAACAACAACCCGTCCTTATCCGTCGTCCAAACGGCCCCATTCCGCTCCAGGAAGCTCGCCCCCGCGCTCTCCTCCCCGCCAAAACAGTAGCTCCCGTCCGCCAGCCCGCCCGCGAACCACTTAAAGCCCACCGGCACCTCCGCCAGCGGCCGCCCGCTCGCCGCCACCACCCGGTCAATAATGCTGCTCGAAACCAACGTCTTGCCCACCGCCGCAAACTGCGGCCAGTTCGGCCGATTCTTCACCAGATAATTGATCGCCACCGCCAAATAATGATTCGGGTTCATCAACCCCACCGACGGCACCACAATCCCATGCCTGTCCGCGTCCGGATCGGTCGCAAAAGCCACATCAAACCGGTCTTTCAACGACACCAGACTCGCCATCGCATACGGGCTCGAACAGTCCATCCGGATCACGCCATCGTGGTCCAGCGTCATGAACGAAAACGTCGGGTCCAGCTTCGGATTGACGACCTGAATATTCAACTCATACTGCGCCGCAATCGGAGACCAGTAGTTCAAACTCGCCCCGCCCAACGGATCGGCGCCCAGCTTCAACTTCGCCTCCCGGATCGCCTCCATGTTCAGGACATCTTTCAGATCCTCCACAAACGGCCCCACATAATCGTGGTCCACCACATAGGTCGAATACGCCGTCCGCCGCACGCCCCGGTTGGCCGAAGCCAGCAGATCGTTCGCCCGGTTCTGAATCCACCCGGTCACATCGCTCTCCGCCGGCCCGCCATTCGTCGGGTTGTACTTAAACCCGCCATCGGTCGGCGGATTATGCGAAGGACTGATCACAATCCCATCCGCCAGATTCACCGGCTTCTCCCGGTTGTACCGGATAATCGCCCGGCTGATCACCGGCGTCGGCGTCGGCCCGTTCCCCTTCTGCACATACGTGGTAACGCCGTTCCCCGCCAAAACTTCAATCGCCGTCTGCTGCGCCACGTCCGACAACGCGTGCGTGTCCTTCCCCAAAAACAACGGTCCCGCAATGCCCTGCGCCGCCCGATAATCACAGATCGCCTGCGTAATCGCCAAAATATGCGACTCGGTGAACGTTGTCGCCGCCGTCGTCCCCCGGTGCCCGGAGGTGCCGAACGCCACCCGCTGCAACGGATCGTCCGGATTCGGTACCTTGTGGAAGTAATCGTCTTCCAACTTGGTAGGGTTGATAAGGATATTCTGCGGAGCGGGTTTCCCGGCAAGCGGATGGAGAGGCATTCAGTTACATTATGGAACGGCGACTGTTTTTGATGGGGGGCTTTGCAGCCTACGCCCGTCCCAAAATAAAAATTACCGACGCAGAACTCTGGCCCGTCCGCGCCACCCCGCGCACCGTCTGGCTGCTCATCCGCCTCCGTTCCGACGCCAATATCGACGGCCTCGGCGAAGCCTCCGACGCCTTTGGCATCTACGCCACCACCCCCGAAGACGTGGCCGCCATGCGCGCCGAAATCAACCGTCAATTCGCCATTCTTCACAACCGTTCCCCCTTCGACGTCGAACACTTCCGCCAATCCGCCACCCTCCCCAACCTCCTCGCCCGCACCGTCCACTCCGCCCTCGAACAAGCCATGTGGGACATGGCAGGCAAAGCGCTCGACGTCCCCGTGCATGCGCTCTTGGGCGGCAAAGTCCGTGACACCCTCCCCGTCTACGCCAACATCAACCGCACCGCCAAGCCCCGCACCCCCGCCGGCTTCGCCGCCACCGCCAAGCGCGCCGTGGCCGAAGGCTTCCGCGCCATCAAACTCGCCCCCTGGGACAACTTCGTCGATACCGAAGCCTACGTCGAACAAGGCATCGATTGCCTGATCGCCGTCCGCGAAGCCGTGGGCAAAGACGTGAAGATCATGACGGACTGCCATTCGTTCTTCACCGTCCCCCGCGCCATTGCGGTAGCCAAAAAGCTGGAGCCCGTCGAACTCGATTGGTACGAAGAACCCGTCGCCCCCGAACGCACCGCGGACACCGTAGCCATCCGCCGCGGTATCAAACAGAACATGGCCGGCGGCGAATTCCTCTTCGAAGTAAAAGGCTTCGAACCCCTCTGCCGCGAGAAGGCTGTCGACGTCATCATGCCCGACGTCAAGCACTGTGGCGGCATCCTGGAGATGACCCGCATCGCCGCCATGGCAGCGGTCCACGGCGTAACGGTCGCCCCGCACAACCCCACCGGCCCCATCGCGACCGCCGCCAGCG
>CAMATG010000254.1 GCA_945860645.1 Candidatus Sulfopaludibacter sp. SbA3
GGCCCGGTAAGCGCGGCAAGGCCCGCGCGCTGCACCATCGACGCGGTGCATGAGTTCGAGTTGACCATCAGTTTGTTGACCGGGTCCACCAGCCACGTGGGCATCACGCCATAGCCCAAACGCCAGCCGGTCATCGCGTAGATCTTCGAAAAACCATCGAGAATAATGGTCTTTTCCTGCATGCCGGGCAGGGAAGCGATCGACATCGGCTTTTCGTCGTAGTAGATGCGCGAGTAGATTTCGTCGCTCAAAACCACCAGGTCGCGGTCGCGCACCAGGTCGGCGATCACCTTGATGTCTTCGGCCGGGATGACGCCGCCAGTGGGGTTCTGCGGCGAATTCAGGATCACCATCTTGGTCTTGTCGGTGAGCGAATCTTTGAAGCGGTTGAGGTCGAAACTGAAGCCGCGATCTTCGACGAGCGGCATCGGCACCGGCGTCGCGCCCAGGAAGCGGATCATCGATTCATAGATCGGGAAGCCGGGGTTGGGGTAGATCACCTCGTCGCCTTCTTCCAGCAGCGCCATCATCGGAAAGAACAGAATGGGCTTGCCGCCGGGGACGACGCAGACGTGTTCCGGGCCCGATTGAATGCCGCGCGTTTCGTTGACGTGATTAGCGATGGCCTGCCGGAAATCGGGGTAGCCCTGTGTGGGGCCGTAGTGGGTCCAGCCTTCATCCAGCGCCTGTTTGGCGGCGGCGATCACGTGCGGCGGCGTTTCAAAATCCGGTTCGCCAATCTCCAGGTGAACGACGCTCTTTCCCTGCGCTTCCAGCGCGCGCGCCTTCACCAATACTTCGAAGGCGGTCTCAATTAAAATGCGGTCCATCCGCGAGGCGAGTTTCATGAGTTTTTCCGGAACAGGTGAACCCCGTCGACAACGGAGTCAATGGCTACATTGTCGCCAATTTCCAGGCGCTCGCCCGGAACGGTGCGGCCGAGCAGTCGCGGGCCGTCGGGCTGCGCGACCAGCAGCAGCTGATACGGTGCCAGCGCGGCCAGTTCGGCCGGGGGCGACCAGACGAGGGTTTCCGAGTAGACGGTCATTTCAGTTTCCCTTTCCCAGGATCGTAACGACGCTGGTGGCGCCGGACCCGCCCAAGTTCTGCGCCAGGCCAATGTCGGCCTTGGTCAACTGCCACCCGGTGGCCTGGCCGCGGATCTGAAGCGTCACGTCGGCAATCTGCGCGACGCCCGTGGCGCCCACCGGATGACCCTTGCTCTTCAGCCCGCCGCTGCGGTTGATCGGCATCGGCTGCGCCTGGCTCCACGGGCCGCCTTCGCCTTTTTTACAGAAGCCAAGCTCCTCGACGGCGAGAATTTCGGCGATCGTGAAGCAGTCATGAACTTCCGCGAAATCGATGTCTTTCGGAGTGAGCCGTGCCATTGCGTAGGCCTGCCGCGCGGCCGATTGCACGGAGGGCAGATGGGTGATGTCGGCCTTGTCGGCCAGCGCGACGTGGTCCGAGGTTTGGGCGCACGCCAACACCTTCACCGCGCCCGCCCGCGAACTGATCACAACCGCGGCCGCGCCATCGCTCACCAGCGAGCAATCGTACAAAGTCAGCGGCTCCGCAATCGGCTTTCCGGCCAGCGCCTGCTCCAGCGTGATGATCTTTTTCAGATGCGCGTAGGGGTTGGTGGCGCCGTTGGCGTGATTCTTCACGGCAACATGGGCCAGGTGTTCGCGCGTTGTTCCGTACTGGTGCATGTGGCGGCGGGCGATCATGGCGAAGATCGCCGGAAACGTCGCGCCCGGAATCCCCTCGGCGGCCACGTCGCCGGCCATGGCCAGGATCTGGGCCACGCGCGCCGTGGGCTGGCACGTCATTTTTTCGACGCCGCAAACGACCACCGTTTCGTATACCCCATGGGCTACCGCCTGCCAGGCCGAGTGGAAGGCCGCGCCGGAGGAGGCGCAGGCGGCTTCGTACCGCGTGGCGGGAATGCCAGTCAGCCCGGCGGCCCCGGCAACGTAGGGGGCCAGGTGCGACTGGCCCGTAAAGCTGGGCCCGGCGAAGTTGCCCAGGTAAAAAGCCTGGACGCCATCGGGACCAATCCCGGCGTCGGAAAGGGCGTTTTGCACGGCTTCGACGGCTAACGAGCGGAGATCACGGGCGGCGAAGGCGCCAAACGGCGTCTTGCCGACACCCACAACGGCAACTTCCTTCATATAATTCATGGTAGCTGCACGCAAGGCCCTTGGAATTTTCTTTGCACGCTGGAAGATGTTTCTTCGTCAAGCCTTAGTAGGTGCGATGCTAACGGTGCACATGAGCGATCCGGCACGTCAAACGGCGGGCAACCCGGGCCAGGAAACGGCGGAGCTACAGAACCGCTTTATCCAGGAGCACATGCGTCGTGTGTTCCTGATCATCTATCGCATTGTCGGTAACGTGGCGGATGCGCAGGACTTAACGCAGGAAGCCTTCATCAAGGTGCTGCAGCGCAGCGAGCAGTTGAAGGATCCGGAGAAGGCCGCGCACTGGCTGTCGCGCATCGCGTCGAATACAGCCATCGATTTTCTACGGCGGCACGGGCGCGTGAATTTCACGGAGATCGATTCGCTGGTAGATCCGCTGGTCACCGAATACGAACAGAATCCGGAGCAGTCCGTGCTGCGCCGGGAGCGCAATGAACGATTGGAAGAAGGCCTGCGGCATTTAACGGCGAAGGAACGGACGGCGCTGTTGTTGCGGGACGTAGAAGATGTACCGGCTGAGGAAGTGGCGCGGCAGATGGGCTGTTCGATGGCGACGGTGCGGAGTCACATCGCCAACGCGCGCATCAAGTTTCGCCGCTACCTGGAAAGGAGGAAGGCATGAAACACCCCTCCATTGATAGGTTGGCGTTATACGCGGGCGGCGAACTGCCCTGGTGGACGCGGTTCACTATGCATCGCCATGTCCGCGGGTGCGTGCAGTGCCAAGCCGAAGTGGCTCTGTTTGGGGACGTGAAGTCGGCCGTACGTTTGGAAGCGGACGAGATGCCGTCCGGCGCGCAGTGGGATCGGTTGGCGGCTGAGATGGGCGCCAATGTGCGTTTGGGTTTGGAAGCGTCAGAGGCGATCAGTGCCTACGCCGTGCCGGTGGACGAGGCCGCTCCGGCGACGGGTGTTTCGTGGCGGATGGCGGCGTTGGCAACGGCGTTCGTGATTCTCCTGTCGATCGGTTACTGGCTGAACGCGGCGAAGAAGAGTGAACAGCTGGCCGCGATGCGCGTGCCGGATCCGATCGTAGCCGAAGCCAGCGAACGGGGTGTCGGCATGTCGGATGGCAACAAGGGGATGGAACTGCAGGGACCGAAAGCGAACTTCCGCGCGGCCGTTGTGACGGTGAGTACGACGGGTTCGGCCGGCGCGCAGTATGTGGACGAAGAGACCGGGCAGATTACGGTGAACAATGTTTACGTGGAGTAAGTGGGCCATCTTCGCGGCCTTGGGCGTTGCCTGCGTGGCGCAGGAAGCGGGCGTGGATCTGCGCGGCGGGTTGAAAATCAACCTGCCGAAGGATTCCCCGCTGGCGGTGGCGTCGCTTGATCTTGGCCCCTCCAAGGGCACGGCCCGCGGCGGCGCCGTGATGCTGGATCTGCACGCCTCGTTGCGGTTACGAAATTTGAGTGGGAAGCGCGTGAAGGGCGTCACTCTGCTGGTGCTGGCGCAAGACGTTTCGGCTGGCGGGAAAGGTTCGGTCGCGGTGCCTGCGCTGGACGTTGCGCCCGGCGACGATTTCCCGGTGCGCATAGACCTGCGTATGGTGCGGCCCATGTCGAACGGTGCGGAGCCGCTGGTGCAGGTTCTGCTCGATGGCGTTCTGTTCGATGATCTTAGTTTCTTCGGCGAGAACCGGCTGAACTCGCAGCGGCAATTGACCGTGTGGGAACTGGAAGCGCGGCGCGACCGGAAGCACTTCAAAGAGATGTTGGAAGCGCGTGGTCCGGACACGTTGCAGAAGGAAATCATCGCCGCCGTGGGGCGGCAGGAAACGCGTCCGCGCGTCGATGTGCAAGTGGTCCGGCGTGGCGTCATGCCCCGTGCCGCCAATGCGCCCGCGACGAATTACGAGATGGATAAGGAAGTGCAATTCAGCTTCCTGCGCATGCCCGGTGCGCCTGTGGACCTGATGGCCGGGGCCGCGCGTATCGCCGGGGATCAGGCAAAGTCGCCCCAATTCGAAATCCGCAACCGCGAGGCGAAGGCGATCAAGCACCTCGAAATCGGCCTCGCTCTCAAGGACACGAATGGCCAGGAGTTTTTCGCCGCCACGGTGCCCTACGCCGAACCGCTCGCGGGCAAAGGCTCCGCGGCCCTGCGCGATTCGGCTACCCTCCGCGTCCGCAACACCGGAGGCACGCGCCTGGTGCTCGACAGTATGGCCGGGTTCGTCAACAACGTCGAATACGCCGACGGTGGCTACTGGATCCCCTCCCGGGCCGACCTGTCGGACCCGCGACTCACCCGACTCGTCCCCCCGTCGCCGGAGGAGCAGCGCTTGGTCAATCTCTACCGTCGCAAGGGCCTGCAAGCGCTTGTTGAAGAGTTACGGAAGTAACGTAAGATTTCTCTGACAATGTGCGCTCGGGCCGCGTCTCCGAACCATGGTCGTACGCTTCAGCCTTATCGTCTCTGTCTTCACGCTTTCGCTCCTCTCCGCCCAGAATGCACGTCCTGGCGCATTGGTGGCCACGGGGTATCGCATTCCAACCAGCCTCATCACCGCCGCACCGGGGCAATTGAGCATGATCTCGGTCAGCGGGATCGAGACTAAGTCAGGGCTCCCTGTTAAGGCAGAGTATGGACTGACCGGGTACCCGACGGAGATAAAGGGGCTTCGGCTCCGCGTCCGGCCCAGTTCCGGCGCGCCAATTGATACACAACTCGGGGGCCTCCAGCAGTCGGGGTGCGCGGCGACCGATACCTCCTGCCTGCCGATCACCAGTTTCACCGTCGTGTTCCCGGAAGACCTGCCGAGCGGCCTGACGGGCACTCTGACGGTGTCCGACAACACGGCGATCATCGCTGAATTTCCGTTTCGCGCGGTTTCCGACAATCTGCATCTCCTGAACTCCTGCGATACGACGCTGATCTGGGCCAGTATCTTCGCCATCGCACCCGACGCCGGCGCCTGCCAGCCCAACATCATTCAGAACGGCCGTCTGGTGCAAGCGAACAATCCCATCCAGCCCGGCGGCGGCGTGGCGGCATACCTATACGGCGGCGGCGCCACGGTCCTGCGGAGCGATGAGTTCCAGCGTAAGGAAACGGTGCAGGACTTCGACGTCCACTTTGACTATCGCGCCAACGCCCCGGGCTCGCGTCCCGTGCCTGGCATTTCGTTGACCGGGAAACCGTTCCTGTCGGTCGGCTTTGGCGGAGGCGTGTATCAGATCAATTTCATGATTCCGCCGGTGCCGCCCGGCATTCAGTTGCCTCGCTGCGATGGAACGATCATTCGCTCCAACCTGACCATCACAATCAGTGGCGCGAACTCCATGGACTCGGCGTCATTCTGCGTAGAGCCGAAGTAACCACTCGGCAAACCGATCCTTCCACTGCGTCACCGGCAGCGGCCGTTCCCGCATGCCGAAGCCATGCCCGCCCACCGAGTACACATGCAACTCGGCGGACACCCCGGCCTTCTTCAAGTCCAGATAATACTCCGCGCTGATGGCGGCCGAAAGCTTATCGTCATCGGCGTGAACCAGGAACGCCGGCGGCGTGTTCTTGTCGATCTTCTTCGTCTCCGGCCGAATGTACGGGTAGATGAGCGCCACGAAATCCGGGCGCGTCCCGGCTTCATAGTGCATCGCCGTCAACGCCGCCAACTCGCCCCCAGCCGAAAAGCCGATCATGCCAATCCGCGCCGGATTCACCTTCCACTCCGCCGCCCGCTGCCGGACAATCTCAATCGCCCGCCGCCCATCGGCCCGTACCTCTTTGTCGACCGTGATCGACCCATCCGCGCCTTCCGCCTTCGCCAGCCGGTACTTCAGCACAAACGCCGCAATGCCCTTTTTATTCAGCCACCGCGCCACGTCATACCCCTCGTGGTCGATCGCCAGATGATGGTGCCCGCCCCCCGGCGCGATCACCAGCGCCGTCCCGTTCGCCACCGCCGCATCCGGCAGAAAAACGGTCAACGAAGGATTCGGCACCGAAGCCACCCGCTCGTTCTTAATCGTCTCCTCGCCCTTCACCCGCTGCGATTCGGGCCACAGGTAAACGACGTCATTCGCAAACGCGCAACACCCCGCCAGCAGCAGCGCAGCCCTCACAAAACAATCTCCCGCGCGCACCCGCGCAAGTCCATCTCGTACTCAATGGTCACAATCGGCGGCCGCGAATAGTGCCACGTAATTCCGTGAATTCCCGCTTTCCCCAGCGGCCGGATAATCTCGCTCGCCAGGAAACTGCACACCGAATGCACCGTATAAACTTCGGTCGTCGTCACTTGCGCCCAGTCCACACCCAGCCCCTGCAGCCGCCCGGCCATCAGCCCCATCACGAACCGCGTCTTCTCCCGCAGTGCCTCGTTCGACGTCTCGCCCTTGCGGATGACATCTTCCGGTTTCAACGACCCCTCCGGCAACTCCCCCGCCCCCGCCACGATAAACGTCTTCTCCTTCCGCGTCGAAGGCACCGTATAGCTGAACCCATACAGCGACGGCACCGCCGGCGCGCCGATTTCCGGCGCAATATTCGTCCGCGCCACCGGGTTCAAATCGTCCAGGAAAATATTCCACGACTTCAGCACTTCCACATAGCTGCCGTTGAACTCGCCGAACCCGGCAAACGTGAACGGCTTGGGCGAGCGCAACTCCATCGCGCACAGCGCCTGCGCCGGCCGCTTCACCGCCTGCAAATGCGCCTTCACGCGGTCGAACCCCTGCGCCAGCGGCACCGGCTGCTGGAAGCGGACGTGGACGATCTCGTATCCCTTCTCCGCCACAGCGCCGGCGGAATAGGGCGCAATGCCCTTCAAAAACGAATAGTTGCCTTTGGGGTTAGGGAGAAGCATGGATTAGAGACCGAATACGAAGATAGCCGATTGCGAGGCAATCGCGACATACTGTTTGCCACCGACAGCGTAGGAAATCGGCGACGTGATGATCTTGGCCCCCGTGTAGTAGTGCCACAGATACTTGCCCGTTTTCGAATCGAGCGCGATCAGATTGCCGTCGTTCGACGACGCGAAAACAACGCCCCCGGCCGTGCCCACAACGCCAGTCGCCGACGAACCGATATGCAGCGGGAAGTCCCACTTCCGCGCGCCCGTCGTCGCCTCCAACGCCCGCACGAACCCCGGCTCGCCCACCTTCGGGTCCACCTCCACGCCCCCGCCCGTGTAGCCCTCCCCGGGCACCGGGCTCTTCGTCATCGACGTGTAATTCGCGCACGCCTCCCGCACGCTCACCAGGAAAAAGCCCGTCGCCGGATCATAGCTCGGCGACCCCCAATTGGCCGTCCCCGCCGCGTCCGGACAAACATAATTTCCAGCCGGCGTTGGCGTCGTGTTCGGCAGCACAATCGGCCGTCCCTTGTCGTCCAACCCCTTCGCCCACGTCTGCTTGGCGAACTCGCGCCCCGCCAGAAACTCGCCCGTATTCCTGTCCAGAACGTAATAGAACCCATTGCGCTGCGCCGTCACCAGCAGCTTTCGCTTCTGTCCTTTGATCACGCCATCAATCAACATCGGCGTCTCGTTCGCGTCCCAGTCATGCACATCGTGCGGCGTGAACTGGAACCACCATTTCATCTTGCCCGTGTTGGCATCCAGCGCCAGCACCGAACAGGAATACAGGTTGTCGCCCGCGCGCACAGTGCCGTCATAATCAGGCCCCGGATTACCGGTAGCCCAGAAAATCGTATTCGTATCAGCGTCAAACGTGCCCGTCGTCCACGTCGGCGAACCGCCGAAATCGGCCGACGTCTCCGGGTTCCACGTCTTCCGGTTCGGGTCGCCCGGTTGCGGCGTCGAATGCGTGCGCCACAGCTTCTTGCCCGTCCGCGCGTCGTAGGCGTCCACCCATCCGGTCAGCGCGCATTCGCCCGAAGTCACGCCAACGATGATCTTCCCATCAATCGCCAACGGCGCGTGCGTGATCGAAAAACCCTTCTTGTAATCGTCCACTTCAATGTCCCAGATCACGTTCCCGGACTTCGCATCGAGCGCCACC
>CAMATG010000255.1 GCA_945860645.1 Candidatus Sulfopaludibacter sp. SbA3
ACGACTCATACGGGCCATGGCCTTCTTGCGGTCACGGCCCTGGCGGAGGTGTGCGAGGAGATAGTCATTTTCCGCGCATCGAGCGCGGAAAATGACTGGAATTGTGGGATTTTCGGGTTGACAGGGGAAGCGATCTCATAGATGACTGAGTTTTCCACAGGCTCGAGTTTCGCCGGTTTCGCTGGCATTTTGGATGGCCGATGGGGGCTGGCGCGCTCCGTTACCTAGGGTTTTCCGTAAAGCGGCCAGGGAAGTTGGGGCCAAGGGGAGCCGCCTAGCGGTGCTAAGTCGGACCTGGCGGACCGGCCGGGTGAACCTGGAGCGGACCGGCCGGGGCGCCAACGGTCCAGGCCTGCCTACTTCGCGCTTGGGTTGGGGGAGTGGCACCGGTTTGCGATGTTCGCCTGCGCGGCGCGCTCGGGGCGTGGCTGAAGACTGGAGATAGCCGGTTGCGCGCCCATATGGAAACTACCAGATTGGCCTGGATGGCCGATCTGGTAGCGACTGGTTACTTCCCGGCGAGTTCGGGCCAGGCCCGGTTTGCCGGACTGATTACTTCGCGGCGAGCTCGGGGCGCAGACCGAGCTGCTTCAGGCAGCGGTCGATCCAGAGCTTGGTCAGCTTCTCCTGGGTGGAGTTCTGGCTGAGCCGCTGGCGGAGGCTGGCCCAGTCGACGTGGTCGAGAGACTGATCCTGGTTGAAGCAGGAAAACACCACGGTCTCCTTGCCCGTATCCGGATCACGGTGCAGCTGGAGACACTGCGCGCAGATCTCCTTCATCATGCACTGCATGGGCGAATTGATCGACCCGATCCCTTGCGGCTTCTTGGCCAAGTACGGAGCCAGAATGCCGTGGCGGGCGCGGGCGACGGCGGCCATCATCCCGTCGGAGCCGATGGCGATCACACGGTCCACATCCTGCAGCTTCAGGGACGAATCGTCGCCTTCGGCGTGGAGCGCCCCCTTGCCGTAGGCTTCCATGGCGGCGACGATGTTGCCGACAAAAGCCCGGTCCTGGGCGCGGGTGGGGGTGAAACCGGGCGCTTCGTCGCAGCACCACACGATGACATCGGCGGCGCGTTCGATCTCGTCGATCTTGTAGCGATCAATCGCCTTCTTGTAGCCGGCGAAGTAAATCACGCTGCTGCCGTTGGCGCGCAGCGTCTGGCCGATGGAGAACAGCACGGCGTTGCCGAGGCCGCCGCCGACCAGGAGGACCGTCTCCTTACCCGGCGTCTCCGTTGGCGTCCCGGTGGGGCCCATGAGGACAACCGGTTCGCCTTTGCGGAGCAGGGAACAGAGGTCGGACGAACCGCCCATTTCGAGAACGATGGTCGAAAGCGTGCCGGCTTCGCGGTCCACGGAGGCGCCGGTGAGGGCGAGCCCTTCCATGGCCAACACCGTTTCCGGCGTGCGCGGGCAGATGGTTTCAAAGTTCTGCAGGCGGTAGAACTGCCCCGGATTGAACGCCCGGGCGGCGAGCGGGGCCTTCACCACGATCTCCACGATGGTCGGCGTGAGGCGAATGACGTCGGAGACGACGGCGCGGAGTTCGCCGTTCAGCTTTTCGATCATCTCCGCGCCGGTGGCGCCTTCCGGCGTACGGCGGGCGGCGAGGATGCGGCTGACGACGGGGTAGCCCTGCTTGGCGCTACCGAAGGCCTTCACGACGTTCCCGCTGAACGACGGGTGGAGATCGCCGAAGAAGCTGATGGCGCGGCCATCGGCGCGGAGCGAAGTGAGCACGCGCACATCGTTCGGCTTGGCGACGCGTTCCGGTTTGACCGGATCGCCGTTTTCGTCGAGGGCCTGGAAGTACTTGCCGTCCAACATGAAGTTGGTGGCGTCTTCCCGTTCCAAAACGGTATTGGGCTGGGTGCCGGCGGCGACCAGAATGGACTTGGCCGGGAGCACGGCGGTTTCGCCGGTGCTGACGAGTTTGTTCTTCTCGGCGTCGAAGGCGAGCTTCGACATGGTGATGGAGTAGGCGTGGCCGAAGCGGTCGACGGCGACCTCTTCGGGCGAGAGGCATTCAGCAAAGTGAATCCCTTCTTCGAGCGCCTTGGCGATTTCTTCGTGATTCAGCGTGTAGGACGGCGAATCGATCATCCGGCGACGGTAGGCGAGCGTAACGCCGCCCCAGGACTGGAGGAGCTTCAGGTAGACCGGGTTGCGGCCTTCTGCGGCGGCCTTGTCGTCCTCGGCGCGGATGGCGCGGGCGTGGGCGAGGAACTCGTCGGCGATGATGTTTTCTTCTTCGTTCCAGATGGCGCGGACGGCGGCTTCGGTGTTGGCGGCACAGAGCGTTTCATAGCGCTCCATGAACTTCTTCACCTGGACCGGGTAGTAGGCGAGCGACTCGGTGGCCGTATCGACAGCGGTCAAACCGCCACCGATGACGACGGCGGGGAGGCGGAGCTGAAGATTGGCGATGGAGTTGCCGCGGGCGGCACCGGTCAACTGCAGGGCCATGAGGAAGTCAGACGCCTGGCGAACGCCGCGGGCGAGGCCGTTCTTCATCGGAATGACCGTGGGACGGCCGGCGCCGGCGCAGAGGGCAATGTGATCGAAGCCGAGCTCGAAGGCGCTATCGACGGTGATGGACCCGCCGAAGCGGACGCCGCCGAACATGGCGAAGGTACGTCGACGCTCGATCAAGAGGCGGATGACCTTGAGGAAGTTCTTATCCCAGCGAACGGTGATGCCATATTCGGCGACGCCGCCGAAGCCGGCCATGATGCGGTCATCGAGCGACTCGTAGATCTCGTGGATCTCGCGAATGGCGCGGAAGGGTTTCTTGTTCCCGTAGGCATCGACCCCGGAGAGGTGTTCCGGGAGGGGTTCGATTTTGAGCCCGTCGACGGCGCAGACGGTGTGACCGTCGTTCAACAGGTGGTGGGCGAGGGAGTAGCCGGCCGGGCCGAGGCCGACGACGAGAATCTTGTAGCCGGTGTCGGCTTTGGGCAGGGGCCGATTGAAGTTGAGCGGGTTCCAGCGGGTGAGGAGCGAGTAGACTTCGAAGCCCCAAGTGAGGTTGAGCACCTCTTTGAGCGAACGGGTTTCGGCCTGCGGAATGTTGACCGGTTCCTGTTTCTGGAAGACGCAGGACTTCATGCAATCGTTGCAGATGCGGTGACCGGTGCCGGCGCAGAGCGGGTTATCGATGGTGATGATGCCGAGGGCGCCGACGGTGTTGCCGCGGGTCATCGACAGGTGGAATTCGGAGATTTTCTCTTCGAGCGGGCAGCCATTCAGGGTGACGCCGAAATGGGACTTCTTGAACTCGCCGGTCTTTTCGCGGAGGCCGGTGGAGCAGGAGTCCTTGCCCTGGTTGTGGCAGTGGATGCAGTAGTTGGCTTCGTCGAGGGCGCCGGTGAGATCCGTGCCCGAGTCGGTGAGGCCGAAGCCTTCGCGGTGACGCCATTCGTGTTCCGGGAATACGAACCGGGGGGCGTTGTTTTCGGTGATCGACTCGACGGGGACGAGGTTTTCGAACTCGAGCTTGTGGGGCTTTTTGAAGAGAATGCCGGACTTGTGTTTTTCTTTGCCCGGCTTGGAGTAGTGGGCCCAGGCGGCATATTTGGCGGCGATATCCAGGTGGTGGGCGTGGCCGGCGGCATCGTCGAGCCACTTGGTGACGGCGCGGGCATAGGCGAGTTCCGAGAGCGGTTCGCCCATGTAGGTTTCCAGTTCGACCTGGAGGGTTTTGCCGTGGAGGTGCTGGGCGTCGGCTTCCTTGATTGACGTCAGGGCCTTGCGCTGGATGAAGGTGCGTTTGACGGTATAGAGCGGCGCGAGTTCGGCGTGTTGATTCTGGAGGGCGCGGATCTCCTTTTGAATCTGGAAGAGTTCGCCGAGGAAGTCCTCCAAGTGGGGCGCGAGGGAGAGGATTAATTCCGACTCGGCCTTGCGGGCGAGGGCTTTGGGATCCACGCGGGCCGCGAGGAGTTGGGGCAGGAGCGCCGCGTCGCCAGCTTCAAGAAACCGCTGGAAGGCTACGTCGACCTTGGCCAGGCCCTCCGACGTGTAGAGGTCTTCAAAATGCAGGCCAAAGGAGAGAGAAAGATTATCGCCAGACTTCATTGGGTTGTAGGGATGGATGGCGGAGAATGCCGCACCAACCTACTATTTTGCCACGTTCGCGCCATCGTTGACGGCGCGGACAGGGATAATAGACGGGAGGAGAGCGTACATGGCACGACTGCATGGCAAGAATGTACTGATAACGGGCGCGTCGTCGGGGATCGGGCGGGGGATCGCCATCCGGTTCGCGGCGGAGGGCGCCAACGTGGGGATCAACTATATTGGCGGGCCGGAGGGGGCCGAGGAGACGGCGCGACAGGCGGCGGCAGCGCGGCAGGGCGCGGCGGGCCGGGAGATGATTGTGGCGGCCGATGTTTCGAACGAGGAACAGGTGCAGGCGATGTTTGCCGCGTTCGTGAAGGAGTTCAGCTCGATCGACGTGTTGATCAATAACGCCGGGATCCAGAAGCCGGCGGCGTCGCACGAGATGGCGGCGGCGGATTTTGACAAAGTACTGGCGGTGAATCTGCGCGGTCCGTTTTTGTGTTCGCGGGAGGCGTTGCGGCTGTTTCTGCAGCAGGGGCGCGGCGGGGTGATTCTGAACAACTCGTCGGTGCACGAGATCATTCCGAAACCGAAATATCTGAGCTATTCGATTACCAAGGGCGGGATGGAGAACCTGACGAAGACGCTGGCGCTGGAGTACGCCGACCGGGGCATCCGGGTGAACGCAGTGGGGCCGGGCGCGATTGTTACGCCGATCAACGCATCGTGGACCGGGGATGCGAAGGCGCGGGCGGAAGTGGAGAGCCACATTCCGATGGGGCGGCCGGGCGAGGCGAGCGAAATCGCGGCGGTTTTCGCGTTTTTGGCGTCGGACGAGGCGTCGTACATCACGGGCCAGACGCTGTTTGCCTGCGGCGGGCTGACGTTGTATCCGGAGTTCCGGACGGCGTGGGCGTCGGGCGGGTAAAGGATTTTTTCACAACCGATTGCGGGGAGCGCGACGTCCATGTTTTATCTCGATCGAGGCCCGATCGAGAGATGACACCTGGAGGAAAAAATGTCGGCTCCCCATGCAAAGCGCCGCCAGCTCCCGGGCGTGTTCTCCGTCGTCACGTCGCTCGCTTGCTGGTTCCTGTTTTTCTGTTGGCTACTGGGCGTATACGTCCGTGGCGGCGGATCGCAAGGCTCCAGTTTGGAGATGTAGTTCAGCGCGCGGCGGTGAGGGTCCGCGCATCGATGGGACGGAGGCCGCGGAAGGCGGTGACGTCCAAGTATTTCCCGTCGGTGAGGAAGCGGATCTGACCGCCGCGGTCCGTCCGCAGGACGCGCACATTACGTTGTTCCAGACGCGCCATGACGTCCGGGTGCGGGTGGTGATAGAGATTATCGAGCCCGGCGGAGACGACGGCGAAGGTGGGGCGGGCTTTGTCGAGGAAGTCCGCGGTGGAGGAGGTCCGGCTACCGTGGTGGCCGAGTTTTAGGACGTCGACGGGCGGGACGGCGCCGTTGTCGACGAGGCGCCACTCCACCTCCTTTTCGGCATCGCCGGTGAGGAGGAACGACCGGGCGCCGAGGCGAACGGAGAGGACGAGCGAGTCGTTATTGCGGGGGATGACGTCGGGGACGTGATCGGCGAAAGGGGCTAGGACGTGGAAGGCGGCGCCGCCGAGATCGAACTTCTCGCCGGCCAGTCGGGGCACGACCTTGACGCCGTGGGATTCGGCAACGGCGCGTAGGCGTTTCCAGACTTCGGAATCGCCCATGGCGCCGACCCAGAGTTCCTTGGGCTTGAAATTGATGATCAGTGCGGCGAGGCCGCCGCTGTGATCTTCGTGGGCGTGGGTGAGGGCGAGGGCGTCGATGCGCTGGACGGAGCGGGTCCAGAGGTACGAGGAGATGACGTCTTCGCCGATGTCGAGTTTAGGTTTGGGACGGCCCTTGAAGCCGGGAACGCCGCCGCCATCGACGATGACGGTACGGCCTTCGGGGGTGACGACGAGGACGGAATCGCCCTGGCCGACGTCGACCATGGTGACTTCGAGCTGGCCGGGGGCGACGGCGGGCGGGAAGGGGTGGACGACGAGTGTGATGAAGAGAACGCAGACGGCGGCGAAGGCGGCGGTGCGCAGCCGGGAGGGGCGGCGGGCAACCATGGCGAGGACGACGAGAGCGGCGGTGAAGGCGAGGGCGAGCCAGTTGGGAGGATCGGGAATACGCCAATCGGGTTCGAGGCCGGAGAAGAATTCGGCGACGCGGCGGGAGAATTCCAGGAGAAGGCCGGCGAGCCATGCGAGGGGTGTGAGGTTAGTGAGGACGGCGAGGAAGCCAATGACGACGACGGCGTTCATGACGGGGACGATGAGGACGTTGGCGGCCATGCCGCTGAGGGAGACACGGTGGAAAAAGACGGCCATGGGCAGGGCGAGGGCGACCTGGACGACGGTGGAGAGCATGAAGATTTCGTAGAGATGGAAGAACGTTTGGACGGTGAGGGCGATGAGGGTGATGCAGTGCTTTTCGGGGATGCGGGTCCAGACGGCGATGGTTTGAGCGAGGAGGCGGGCTTCGACGCGCATGGAACAGATGTGCCAGTCGAGATCGACGTCGGTTTGATCGCGGCCGAGTTCGCGGAAGCCCATGACGACGGGGCGGGTGTAGGCCTCGAACATGGGGCCGGCGAGGGCGCCGATGGCGAGGACGCTGAGGACGCTGAGGAGGAAGCTGCCTTCGAAGAGTTGGCCGGGATCGAAGAGGAGGAAACAGAGGACGACGGTGGCGAGGGCGTTGAGGATATGTGTCTGGCGGAACCAAAAACGGCTGAGGAGGAAGAGAGTGAACCCGCCGGCGGCCCGGCCGATGGGGGCGGTCATGCCGCTGGCGCCGGCGTAGGTCCAGGCGGCGAGGAAGGCGAGGACCATCGACAGGGCGGGGCGGCCGGTGGTGTAGCGGAGCAGGACGAGGAGGTAACCGGCGAGGACGGTGAGGTGGAGGCCGCTGATGACGAGGGCGTGATAGGTGCCGGTGCGGCGGTAGTGTTCGGTCCAGGCCTTTTCCAGACGGGTGCTTTCGCCGGTGAGGATGGCCTGCATCATGATGGTTTTGTAGGCGTCGTTTTGGTAGAGCGATTCTAGGCGGTCGAGGGCGGCGGAGCGGAGGCTGAAGAGCCAGCCTTCCAGGGTGGAGCCACATTCGCCGGGGAGGAGTTTCGCTTCGGCGCCGGTGCGGGTGGAGATGTTCCAGAAGATGTGGCGGCGGGCGAGGTAGCCTTCGAAATCGAAGGCGCCGGGGTTGCCGAAATTATGGGGCGGGCGGACGCGGCCTTCGAGTTCGACGCGCTGGCCATAGCGGAAGCGGGGGGCGGATTGGCCTTCGCGGAGATTCAGGGAGACACGGCCGCGGGCGCCGGGGGCGAGTTCCATGGTGAACTGTTCGCGGTTTTCGGAGAAGACGGAGGGTTCGACGATGCAGCCTTCGAGAAGGACGGTCTCCGAGGCGGAGGCATCGATGACGGGGGGCGGGCCGGGGCGGTGCCAGATGGCGGTGCCGATCCCGAGGGCGAAGCAGGCGAGACCGATGGCGGTGCGGCGGCGGGCGATGGCGCCGGGGAGGATGGCGAAAATCGTGAACAGCGCGCCGGCGATGCAGATTTCGAGCCAGTTGAAGGGAAGCAACCGCTCGCAGAAGACACCGGCCGCCATGCCGATGGCCGGGATGACCAAGGGCTCATTCCAGACGAACTTCGGTTCCAAGGGCGACGCCACCATATAGTGCTAGTGGGCGTTTGGAGGAAAAGCTCTCAGAAAAGTGTTTTTGGCGAGGGCGCGGGGCGCTAACGGGCTTCGACGGGGCGGCGAACGGCGGTTTCGGAATCGTTCAGCACGGCCGGCACCCGGTTGGCGGGAGCAACGCTGACCTGCGGAGCCGGTAGAGCGTCCAACAATCCGAGCAGGCCCCCATTATCAGCGGTATAGGCCGGAGCGAGCCGGGTGCCGCGATCCATTTGCCATTCCGGAGTGGATTTGGACGCGGGCTTGCGGCCGATGGCGATGATCGATACCGGGCGCCAGGGGAGGAATTTGTCGATCCGCCGCCACAGCCAAACCAGCCTGTCGAAGTTTTTGAGTTG
>CAMATG010000256.1 GCA_945860645.1 Candidatus Sulfopaludibacter sp. SbA3
GTTCCCCACGCCCCGCCGAACGCCGGAATGTCCGTCGTGTACTTCATCACATCGGTCTCAAATCCCGGTCGCGATTCCATCAGAATCGCCGGAATACAAAGCTGCTCTTTGGCCTCCACCAGCCCCTCGCAAGCGGCCACTACAGCCGCCCGCACCGGCGTCGGATCGTCCACCAGGCGGATCAACAACTCCGCCCGCGCATCGTCCGGCACGACATTCGGCGCCCGCCCGCCCTTGATCGTGCCAATGTTCAACGTCGACGGCCCCAGGATCGGATGCACCGGCCAGTCGATCTTCCGCACCCGCTCCAAGGCATCCAGCAACTTCTCAATCGCCGACTCGCCCAGCTCCGGATACGCCGAATGCGCCATCCGACCGGAGCCAATCAACTCATACCGCAACGCGCCCTTCGACCCCAACGCCAACTTACAAGACGTCGGCTCGCCATTGATCAAATACTTCGATCCGCGCGAATCCTTCGCCATGTAATAGGCGCCCGCCGAATTCCGCTCTTCGCCCACGACAAACAACAGCGCAAACCCGCGCCGCCCCTCGGCGAGCAACGTGCGTGCCGCGCAAATCATCGACGCAATAATGCCCTTCACATCACAAGCCCCGCGGCCCCAGATGAACTCGTCATCCTCGCGCGAAGCAAAGAACGGAGGCACGGTATCGAGGTGCGTCGACAGCGTCACAACAGGCTCGCCAAAAATGGCAAGCACGTTGTTCCGGTCCGGTTCCACTTCAATCTTTTCCAGCGTGCCGCCGTACTCGGTCACCAGCGGCTGCAGATAGTCGTACACCCAATCGCCAACGGCTTTCTCATTACCGGTGATCGATTCAATGTCGATGAGGGTTTTTGTGAGGGCGAAAACGTCCATACTCTCCATCCTCTGGTAGCCAAACGCCGGGAGAGTATACGGGTAGGGCCCGTGCCTTCTCCGTAGCGCCCCACCCGGTCATGCATTGGCATTTCGCCAAGTGTCCGAGTGACAGTGAGCTGGTCTTATCCAGTCTCCCCAACCTCCCCGCGTGCCGCCCCGCGGAAAAACTTCGGCGAAGTTGCCCTTTTCCACCAGCCTTCCGTGCGACGGAAACCGCTGCTGATGTACTTGTGACCTTCGCTCCTCTACCGAGTTCTCTACTAGCCTAACGAAGCCCTGCCCACAACGTCAACAGTAACCCTAACGCCGCGGCACTCCCAACGCCTCCATCTTCTCCCGCAAACTCGCCTTCTGCTCAACCGTCAAATTCGCCCGCGGCGCCCGGCAATCCCCGCACGGCACGCCCTGCCACGCCATCATCTCCTTCGTCGCCGCATGCGCCGGATACTGCAACCCCAGCTCAATCACCGCATTCACCTTGCTCTGCAACGCCCGCGCCTCGTCCCACTTCCCTTCCCCCGCCAACCGGTGAATCCCCACAAACCACTCCGGCACGACGTTATAAAAAGTGCCAATCCCCCCATCGGCCCCCATCGCCAGCCCCGCCACAAAAATCTCGTCAAACCCATTGAAAATCGTCGCCCCGGCCCGCTTCAATTTCCACATCGTGAACAGATCGGTGCTCGTAAACTTCAGCCCCGCCACACCCTTGATCTCGTACAACCGCATCAAGTCGTCGAACCCGTTCGGCCGCGCCGCGAACCCCGGGAAAAAGTAAATGAACAACGGCAACGAAGTCGCCCCCGCGATAGCGGAATAGTACCCATGCACCTCGTCGATCGAATACGAGCCCCCCGGCGGCAACGAAGAGATCGACGTCGCCCCAACCGATTCCGCATGCCGCGCCAGTTCAACCGCATCCGCCGTCGACGCCGCCCCAATATGCGCCATCACGTTCTTCCCCGCCGGCGACAACCGCACGGCACTTTCCACCACCAACTTCCGTTGCGCCACCGGCTGCTGCAACCCCTCCCCCGTCTGGCCGCAAACATACAGCCCATCCACCCCAGCCGCGTACAGCGACCCGCACAACTTCTCCATCATCGACGGCACAAAAACGCCCTCGGCATCCATCGGCGTCAACAACGCGGGCAGCACGCCGCCAGTAATCGAAAGTGACATATCATGCAGAATACCAAGATGCTCCGCCGCGCCTTCCTCGCCACCCCGCTTGCCGCCCTCGCCGCCCCCCGCCAAATCATCGTCGACCGCGAACCCGGCCAGTACCTCGGCCACCCCACAACAGTCCTGCTCAAGGACGGCAAAACCATTCTCTGCGTCTACCCCAAAGGCCACGGCAAAGGCCCCATTCAATTCAAGAAATCCACCGACGGCGGCCTCACCTGGTCCGAGCGCCTGCCCACTCCGCAAAACTGGGAAACCTCCCTCGAAACCCCAACCATCCACCAGTTAAACGGGAATCGCCTCATCCTCTTCTCCGGCCTCTATCCCATCCGTTCGGCAATCTCCGATGACAACGGCGCCACCTGGTCGCCGCTCACCCCCATCGGCGATTTCGGCGGCATCGTCGCCATGTCGTCCGTAATCAAACTCAAGAACGGAAACTACATGGCCGTCTTCCACGACGACGGCCGCTTCTTCAAAAAAACGCCCTCCGAGAAACGCGCGTTCATTGTCTACAAAACCGTCTCCACCGACAACGGCCAAACCTGGCAGAAACCAATCCCCATCGCCCAACACGCCGAAGCCCACCTTTGCGAACCCGGCCTCCTCCGCTCCCCCAACGGCCGCCAAATCGCCATGCTCCTCCGCGAAAACAGCCGCCAATTCAACTCCTTCGTCACCTTCTCCGACGACGAAGGCCAGTCCTGGTCCACCCCGCGAGAGACAACAAAGGACCTCACCGGAGACCGCCACGTCGCCATCTACACCAAAAACAAAAAGCTCTTCATCACCTTCCGCGACACCAGCAAAGATAGCCCCACCAAAGGCGATTGGGTCGCCTGGCTCGGCCACTACGAAGACATCACCGCCAACCGCCCCGGCGAGCGCAGAATCCATCTGATGAAGAACCACAAAGGCGCCGACTGCGCCTACCCCGGCCTCGAGCGCCTCCCCGACGGCACCCTCGTCACCACCACCTACGGCCACTGGACGCCCAACGAACAGCCCTACATCGTCGCCCTCCGCATCCCCGCCAACGAGCTATGACCCGCTCCTGGCTCCTCGTCTTCCTCCTGGCCATCGTCGCGTTACTCAACTATCTCGACCGCCAGGTCATCTTCTCCCTCCTCCCGCTCCTCCGTACAGATCTCCAACTCACCGACCCGCAACTCGGCCTCCTCGGCGCGACGTTCCTCTGGGTCTACGCCTTCTGCAGCCTCTTCGCCGGCTGGATCGCGCAACGCTTCGGCCACCGCAAAGTCATCCTCCTCAGCCTCTGCGCCTGGTCGTTGGTAACCGCGCTAACAGGCCTCTCCACCGGCTTCGCCTCCCTCGCCGCCACCCGCGCCGCCATGGGCATTACGGAGGCGTTCTACATCCCCGCCGCCCTCGCATTGGTCACCGCCGCCTACCCGGAAGCCATCCGCTCGAAGGCCGTATCGCTCCACCAAAGCGGCATCTATTTCGGCATCCTCTTGGGCGGCGGCCCCGGCGCCATGGCCGGCCAAATGCTCGGTTGGCGCAACATCTTCTTCGTCCTTGGGGCCATCGGCGTCGCCTACTCCGCCGTCCTCTTCCTCACCCTCCCCAAAGCCACCGGCAAAGTCGAAGCCGCCCCGCCCAACTACGCCAAAGCCACCAAAGCCATCTTCCAAACCAAAGGCTTCCTCCCCGTATTCTTCATCTTCGCCGCCATCTCGTTTGCCAATTGGATGGTCGCCACCTGGATGCCGCTCTACCTCTACGACCGCTTCCAGTTCAACCTCCAATCGGCCGGCTACTCGGCAACCATCTTCACCCAGGTGTCAGGCCTCATCGGCATGGCCGTCGGCGGCTGGATGGCCGACAAACTCTCCCGCACCAAACCGCGCGGCCGCGTCACCACACAAACAGTCGGACTCTTAATCGCGGCGGTCTTCATGATCCTCACCGGCAGCGTCACCACCGCGCCCCTCCTCCTAGCCGTGCTCTTCATCTACTCCTTCGGCCGCGGCATCTACGATTGCAACGTCATGCCCGTCCTCTGCGACGTCGTCGATGACGACCAACGCTCCACCGCCTACAGTCTGCTCAACTTCGCCGGTACCTTCGTCGGCGGCGTAGCGGCGTACGGCGCCGGCGCTCTCCGCCAGGTCATTGGCATCGATGGCGCCCTCCTCGGCGCCGGCGTCATCATCCTGTTGAGCGCCGCGCTGCTCTCCAAAATCCCCACGCGCCCATACTCCCATATTGCATAACCCATAAATATGGTAGCTTGAGGAAATGAAGACCACCGTCGAGATCACCGACGCCCTCTTCCACCGCGCCAAACAGCACTGCGCCGACAACGGGACGTCCTTCCGCGACCTGATCGAAGCCGGCCTCCGCGCCACGCTCGACCCGCCCAAACCCGCCGCCCCCTTCCGACTCAAACCCTTCGGCTTCAAAGGCAAAGGACAGTCGATCTCAGATTGGTCCACCATCCGCGACCTCGCCTACGAAGGCCGCGGCGGACTACCCAAAAAGTGATCGCGGTCGATACCAACATCCTCGTCTACGCCCACCGCCAGGACTCACCCTGGCACCAGCGCGCCGCCGAAACCATCATCGCCCTCGCCGAAGGCCCGAACCCCTGGGCCATCCCCTGGCTCTGCGTCCACGAGTTTTTCAGCATCACCACCCACCCCCGCATTTACACCCCGCCCACGCCCCCGGACCGAGCCATCGCCGACCTGCAAACCTGGTTCGAATCCCCCACCCTCCGTCTCATCGGCGAGACAGACCAATACTGGGCAATCCTCCGCCAGATCCTCAAGAAAAGCGCCGCCGCCGGACCCATCGTGCACGACGCCCGTATCGCCGCCATTTGCCGCGCCCACGGCATAACAACTCTCCTCTCCGCCGACCGCGACTTCTCCCGCTTCGATATCACCGTCCACAATCCGCTCACCGGGAAATCCAAACTCCCCCGCCACTAACCACCCGCCTCACAACAAACTGAAATTCACCTCCACCGTCGCCCACACCGGAACGGCCTTCCCCTCCTTCCGCCCCGGCCGGAACCGCCACTGCGAAACAGCCCCCACCGCCCGCTCGCCCAGCCCCAATCCCGGCGCTCGCACAACTTCAATATTCGTCGGCACACCCTGCGCGTCAATGATTACCCGCAGCAGCACAACCCCATTAAAACGGGCCTTCCGCGCCTCCTCGCTGAACTCCGGCTCCACTTTATGAATCAACACCGGCGCGCTCGAAACAGCCCCCAACGAATACGCCCCGTCCATCCCCGGCCCCTTCCCCGCCCGTGGTCCGCTACGGTCGCCAACACCGCCATCATCACCATCCCCAATTCCGCCCCGCCGCCCCCGCCCGTCCGACAGTGGCCCAGGCACCCCAAACGGGTCGCCCATTCGCAGTGCGGAAATATCCACCGCCGGCGCCGCCACAATCGTGGGCTCCACCGGTAACGCCGCCTCAATCTCCACCGTCCGCGTAGTCGGCGGAGTAAATACCAACTCAGCCACCCGAGGCAATCGCCCCCGCGAAGCCGGCCGCGTGTCCTCTCCTCCGCCACCCCCGCCCATCGCCCGCGCCGCCACCGGAGGCGGCGGAATCTTCACCGGCATCCGCACATCAATCGGCACAATCGACGTCTTCACCAGCAACCCCTCGTCAGTGCGCAAAAGCAGCAAAACCGCCACGCCACAAACATGCAGGACAACCGAACCAGCCCAAGAGGGAACGCGCATACAAATCCTTCTGCAAATCCGGGCCCATCTCTCAAACCACTGTATTCATTGGCTCCCACGCCAGCGCGCCTGTCACCCGCCAACCACAGGTGTGCCCTCGCTCTGCTACAGTAAAATCACGCTCCCGCGTCCGCACATATGGGAAAACCATGCGGACCTTCATCGAACCACCGCCCGCCTCGTCCAACGTCCTCACCCAACTCTGGAACCGAATCGCCGCCCGCCGCGAAATCGTCGCGCGCATGCGCCCCCGCTTGCGCCACCCGCGCGCCTACTGGAACTGGGCCGTCGCCAACTGGGAATGGCGCACCAAAGCCACCCGCATCACCGCTCGTCCCCTCAAACTCACCATCGACCCAACCAACGCCTGTCACCTCCGCTGCCCCCTCTGCCCCACCGGCCGCCGCGAGCTCGATCGCCCTCCCGGCCACCTCTCACCAGCCCTCTTCCAGCGCCTCCTCGAAGAAACCGCCGACACTCTCTTCTTCATCGATTTCTTCAACTGGGGCGAACCACTCCTCAACCCGAACACGGAAGAGTTAGTCGCAATGGCCACCGCCAAAGGCACCGTCTGCGCCATGAGTACGAACCTCAGCCTCCCGCTCACAGACGCCCGTATCCATCGCCTCATCACCTCGGGCCTACACGAGATAATCGTCTCCCTCGATGGCGCCACCGCCGAGTCCTACACCCAATACCGCAAAGGCGGCGACTTCGCTCTCGTCTGCGCCAACGTCCAAAAACTGGTCGCCGAAAAGCGCCGCCTCGGCGTTACCGCGCCGCTCATCACCTGGCAGTTCCTCGTCTTCCGCCACAACGAACACGAACAGGAGCTCGCCCGCGAAATGGCGCAAAAATGGGGAGTCGATCGCATCTCCTTCCGCGCCCCCATGCTCGACATCGACAGTCCCGACCTCCCCCCTCCCGATCGCGACTCGCTCCTAGCCTGGGCCCCCGACGAACAGACCTTTCGCGTCAAACACAAGCGGCCCACGGCCTGCTCCTGGCACTACATGTCAGCCGCCATCAACTGGGACGGCTCCGTCGCCCCCTGCTGCGGCGTGCATAGCAAACAGGACGATTTCGGCGCGCTCACCGAAGCGCCCTACATGGATGTGGTCAACAACCCCGTCTACCAGTCCGCCCGAACGGCAAGCCCCACCGGCCGCGCCTGCGATGCCTGCCCGGTCCCCGGAATCAAGGATTATCACCGCCACCTGAACCGCCAGATCGCCATCCAAACGGCGGCCACGCTCTGGAACAACATCTTCCACGCCCGAATACCGGGAAACGAAACTGGGAATTCCCATGCTATATTCCCAGTATGACTACCAAGATCACCATGGACCAGACCGGCCGCGTACTAATCCCCAAAGCACTGCGGGACCAACTCCATCTCGGCCCCGGTGATCTCATGGAACTCGCCAGCGAAGGGGACGAGATCCGCCTCCGGCCCGTCCGCGCCCAGGCCCTGCTGAAGAAGGACCAAGGCGTATGGGTTTACCAGGGCGATGCGGCTGAGGCCTCCTCCATCACCGACCTCATCGACCGTGAGCGCGAACGCCGCATCCAGGAAGTCCAAAAATGAGCGCCGCCAAAGAGTTCTTCGAAACCTCTGTCTTCATCGCCGCCTTCTGGAAAGGGCACCCCCAGCACGAGCCGAGCCTCCGTCTGGTCAGCCGCGCCAATCCCGAAAAATCAACCTGCGCCGCCCACACACTCGCCGAGGTCTACGCAGCGATGACCGCCCTCCCGGTGAAAAATGTCATCCCCCCGGATCAGGCGCTCCTCTTCGTCGGTGAGGTCCGCAGCCGCTGCCGCGTCATCACGCTCGACGACGAGGACTATTGGGAAACCCTCTCCATCGCCGCCTCTATGGGCTTCACCAGCGGACGCATCTACGACGCCCTCCTCCTACGTTGCGCCCGCAAAGCCAAGGCCAAAACCATCTACACCTGGAACTACAAGCACTTCCTCGCTATCGCCCCGGACCTCGCCACCCGCATCAAAACACCCTAGAAAAACAACCGCGTCACCGTCCAATACAGCCCCGCCGCCATAATCCCCCACGATCCGTAACGAACCACCATCTCCCGCCGCCCCACATACGCCAATACCGGAACCACCAACAAAACGATCCCCAACTGCCCAATCTCCACGCCCAAGTTAAACCCCGCCAGCGCCCACCCCAACACCTCCTCCGGCAACCCCACCTCCCCCAGCGCCCCCGCAAATCCAAACCCCTGCACCAGCCCGAACCCGGCCGCATACATCGCCCGCACCCCCGCCCCGCGCGTGCCCTTGGACAATAAATTCTCCCCCGCCGCCGCAACAATCGACAGCGCAA
>CAMATG010000257.1 GCA_945860645.1 Candidatus Sulfopaludibacter sp. SbA3
TTTCGCTGATTTCGACGTTCACGTATATCAACTTCTACCTGGCGCTGCCGCCGTTTTCACTGCCGACTTCGGTACTGGGGACGCTGTTTTTTGTGTACCTGACGTCTGCGGTGGTGACGCCGATCGCGGGGCGGTATATTGACCGCTTCGGGCACCGGTTGGTGCTGGTGTGCGGGATCGCGGCCGGGGCGTGCGGAACGATGTTGACGATGGTGCCGAGTGTTCCGGTGATCGTGGTGGGGTTGGCGCTGGTTTGTAACGCGGTGTTTGTGGCGCAGACGTGCGCGAGCGGGTTTTTGGGGCTGGCGACGAAGGTGAACCGGGCGCTGGCGGTGGGTTTGTATGTGATGGTTTATAACATTGGCGGGAGCACGGGAGCGGCGGTGCCGGGGCCTGTTTGGCGGGCGTATGGGTGGCCGGGCGTGGTGGCGTTGATTGTGTCGGTGCAGGTGCTGACGATGATCCTGGCGTGGCGGTTGTGGCCAGGGAAACAGGCGGCGGCGAAGTAGACGTTTTGTTGCCGGTGTAAACGGCGCGCCTCTTGCCTAGGGGGCGTGAAACCCGTATTCTCATTCCAGTGAACGAAGGGCGAACGTTCCCGATTGAGGAGATGCCCATGTTTAATCGCTACTCGCTCCCCGTATTTCTCGGCGCATTCGTTGTTTCCGCTTCGCCGATCACCATCACAGTTCCGGACGGTGCGAAGATCCAGATTCAGGCCACCTACAATGGCGGGGGCGCCGCGTTTACGGCGGCCGGGTTGGACGGCGGGGCGCTGGATGAGAATCCGGCGCCGGGGAAGTTCACGTTCACGCCGCCCAATCAGTCTCAGATACGCACGATCGAGGTGAAGAGCCTGGGTGCGATTTTCCCTGGAGTGGCCGCGGTGGGCTGGTATGATTTCGGCCCGGCGGGGTTGGACGCGTGGGTGCCGTTCGCGTTGCCGTTGATCGGTTCGCCGACGACGGGAGCGGTGTGGGCGACGCTGGTGGACGTGGCGGCGTATGGGACACAGACGCCGTACACGACGGGTGATCCTGTGGATGTCAACAACGGGAATGTGACGGGTCCGCCGGGATTGAGTGTTCGCGACGCGTCCGGGACGTACCAGTTCAGCTCCTTCTTCGACGTGTTTTTCACGATCGATGTGGGGACGCTGCCGACGGTGACGGGAAGGGGGCTGACGCTTGACCCCGTGCAGGCGGGTATTCCGGAGCCGGCGACCGGGGGATTGCTGTTGGCGGGGCTTGTGATGGCGATGGTGTGGCGGCGGCGCTGAAGGCGCGTGAAACAAAAAAAGGCCGCGGCGGGGAGCCGCGGCCCGAGTCAAGTGGACTGTCTAGAAGCTGATGCGAGTGCCGACCTGGAGGCTGCGGGAGCCGGCATTTTCAACGCCCTGGGTGGAGGTGATGCGGCCGAAGGCGGAGTTGGTGATGTTCAACTGCGGGGTGCCGAAGTTGGGGGTGTTGCCGAGGTTGGAGGCGGAGCCTTCGAGCAGGGCGGAGATGCGTTCGGTGATGGCGAACTTCTTCTGGATTTTGGTGGACAACACGGTGGTGTTGGGACCGACCAGCGAGCCGGGACCGACGTAGCCGAAGCGGCCGATGGCGCCGTTGTTGGGAAGGGTGACGCCGTTGACGCGGCCGGGAACGGAGAAGGCGGCGACGTCGAACCAGCGGTTGACGTTGCGTTCACCGGAGGGCAGATTGCCGTAGGCGGTGCCGGTGTAATCGGGCCGGTTGGTGGCGCGGGTGTTGAGGGCGGTGCCTGACGGATCGGTGACGTTGCCGGTGGTGGGCGTGAGGTACTGGCCACTCTGCCAGAGGAGGATACCGGAGAGCTGCCAGCCACCGGCGACGGCCTTGGCGAAGCGGCTGGCGCCGGCCCATTTTTCGAAGGGCAGATCGTAGGTGACGGTGGTGAGCGAACGATGGCGACGGACGCCGGGGAGGTTGCCTTTGTCGAGAGCGAGGTTGAAGCGGTCCGTGGGGACGGAGCCGTTTTCGGCGGCGAAGCCACCGCCGTTGGAGCCGGTGGCGTTGGAGGTGCCGTGGGCCCAGACCCAGGAGGACTGGAAGAAGAGGCCGCCGGAATAGCGGCGATTCACTTCAAACGTTCCGGCGTTGTAGAAGCTCTGGGTGTTGGGGTCGCGGGTGTAGATGATCTGCCAGTTGGGGTAGGGGCGTGAGCCGGAGGCGGCGGCGTAGCCGAGGGTGTTGGGCTTGACCTGATTCAGGTCGGGCGAGGAGAAGAGCTTGATGGCTTTGGAGCCGGAATAGGTGCCGCGGAAGCCGATTTTGAAGGGCAGTTCGTGTTCGAGGGTGAGCGACCACTGCTGGGTGTAGGGGTCGGCGCCGTCCCACTGGGTGGCGCGGCGGAAGTCGGGTTTGCCGCCGGCGGCGCCGAGGCCAGAGCGGAAGGGACGCGGGAAGACGAGTTCCGGCAGGCCGTTGGTCCCGAGCTGATTGGGGAAGGTGCGGGTGTCGGAGACGTGGATGCCGCTGATGGTGTAGAAAACGCTGCCGAGGATTGTGGAGGTGAAGATGCCGTAGCCACCGCGAATAACGGTTTTATTGCCGAAGGGGCGGTAGGCGAAGCCGAAGCGGGGAGCGACGTTGTTGTAGTCGGTATGGCGGAGCGATTCCGGGAGGCCGACGTCTTTGGCGAGGAGAACGGGGGTGTTGCCGATGGAGGCGAGGAAGGTGGGGGACGTGAACTTCTTGGCCTCTTCATTGGCGAGGACGATGCGGCCTCCGGGGAAGGCGCGATCGAACTGGGTTGTGGTGAGGGCGTTGTCGTAGAACATGGGGTGGATCTCGTAGCGGAGGCCGACGTTGAGGGTGAGTTTGGCGTTTACTTTGAAGTCGTCCTGGAGGTAGAAGCCGTAGTGGTAGGTGACGCCATCGACGTCCTTGCCGGTGTTGGCGAGGGTGGTGGTGTTAGGGATGCCGAGGAGGTAATCGGCGACGGAGAAGCCGGTGTATTGGCCGTTGAAGGAGTAGGAGCCCATGTCATCGCCGGTGGTGAAGCTGGTGATGTCGGTGGTGCGGAGGCGGCGGATATCGGCGCCGAATTTGAAGGCGTGGCGGCCTTTGAGCCAGGTGAGGTTGTTGGCGAACTGGGCGGTCCGGGAGCGGGTTATAGACTCACGGCCTTCTCCGGTGGAGGTGTAGTTGTTGATGGCGAGATCGGGGATCTGGGAGCCGGCGGGAGGATCGGGGCGGATGCCCTGCATGCCAACGGATTTGAGGAGGCCGGGACCGTCGAAGGTTTTTCCGGCGATGCCGAAGGTGGAGATGGAATCCTGGGCGGCGAAGCCGGCGCGGAATTCATTGAGGAGGGAGGGCTTGATGATCCAGTTCCAGGAGCCGGCGAAGTTTTTGGGGTTGGCGGAGCTGACGGCGCTGCCGGTGGTATCGAAGAAGGTTTTGGGGGCGACGCCGGAGACGTCTTTTTGCGAGTAGCGGCCGAAGACGCGGTGGGCGGCGGAGAAGTTGTGATCGACGCGGATGTCGTACTGATCGTTGTCGTTTTGGACGCCTTTTTGGAGGCTGTAGTTGGGGGCGGAGATGTTGTCCCCGGCGCGGGTGGCGGTGGGGAAGAGAGCGTCCATGAGGCCCTTTGAGACGGAGTTGATGCGGGCGGCGGGCATGATGTTGCCGGGGAAGGGGGCGTTGGCGTTGAAGGGATCGCGGACGACGGTGGTGGTGCCGGTGAAGTTGCCGGCGCGGAAGTTGGCGGGGGGGACGGTGGCGTTGATGACGCGTTGGGCGCGGTAGCGGAGGGCTTCGTAGGCGCCGAAGAAGAAGGTACGGTTCTTGATGACGGGGCCGCCGAGGACGACGCCCATGTCGTTCGAGACTTTGAACGGCGTGCGGGCTGCGAAGAAGTCGCGGGCATCGAAGGCGCCATTCTGGTGATACCAGTAGGCGGCACCGTGGAAGTCGTTGGTGCCGGATTTGGAGGTGATGGTGATGTCGCCGGCCTGGGCGAATTCGGCGTTGTTGTTGGTGGCCGAGACGCGGACTTCATCGACGGTGTCGGCGGAGGGGAACATCTCGCGGAGGACGCCGTTGGAGCGGACGTTGATGTTTGAGATGCCGTCAACGGAGGCGGTGGTTTGGAAGGGCATTCCGCCGCCGACGGCATATCCGCCGCCGGAATCGGGCTGCACACCGGGGGCGGTGGAGATGATGGCGTAGAAGGTGTTGGAAGAGCCGGCGCGGTAGTTAACGGGGAGTTTGTTCATCTCCGAGGCGGATTTGGAGTCCATGATGGTGGCGCTTTCGGTCTGGATGACCTGGGACTGGGCGAGGACCTGGACTTCGGTGGAGACCTGGGCGAGTTGTAGGGAGAGATCGACGCGGGTGATTTCGCGGGCGCGGAGCTGAATGCCTTTGGCGAGGGCGGGGCGGAAGCCGGCGACATTGACGAGGATTTCCCAGGCGCCGGGTTCGAGGTTGGCGAGGACGTAGTTGCCTTCGGTGTCGCTGGCGGAGGTGCGGGATTCGCCGGTGGCGGTGCGGGTGGCCTTGACTTCGGCCTTGGCGACGGCGGCGCCGGAGGCGTCTTTGACGAGGCCGCGGATTTCACCGAGGGTGGATTGAGCGTATGTGGGCGCTGCAAGGGTCAGCAATAGGAGTGCGTACGTATACCGGGCGAGATTTGCCATGACCGTGATGATCCCCTGTGATTGTGAATTCTAAATGGAAGAGCTGTGACGGATTGACGAAATCTACTCTTGACAGCCGAGAGGAGTAGAGTTAGGCTTTCTCTAGAATGTCTAGAGAAATGCTTCAGGGTACGTTGGACATGCTGGTGCTGCAGATTCTGACGCTGGGGCGGATGCATGGGTGGGGGATCACGCAGCGGATTGAGCAGATCTCGGAGAGTGTTCTGCGGGTGAATCAAGGGTCTCTGTATCCGGCGTTGTACCGGCTGGAGGAGGCGGGATGGATTGCCTCCGAATGGGACGCGACGGAGAACAACCGGCAGGCGAAGTTCTATTCGCTGACAGCAAAAGGGAAGAAGCAGCTGGCTACGGAACGGGAGAGCTGGGAACGGCTGGCTGGCGCCGTGGGACGGATTCTGGATGCCGAAGTTTGAAGACGATTTAGAGCGGGAATTGCGGTTCCACCTGGATGCGTCCGCGGCGGAGTTCATGCGGGCGGGGATGGGGCGGGAGGCTGCTTACGCGGCGGCGGAGAAGCGGTTGGGGCGGACGGCGCTGATCAAAGATGAATGCCGGGATACACGGAGAGTACAAGTGCTGGAAACAACCTGGGCTGATTTGAAGTATGGCGTGCGGGTGCTGCTGAAGAACCCTGGATTTACGCTGGCGGCGGTGCTGACACTGGGGGCGGGGATTGGGGCGAATACCGCCATTTTCTCGCTGGTTTATGGGGTTTTGTTGCGGCCTTTGCCGTATGCACAGGGGAGTGACCTGGTGGTGCTGCACCAGAAGACGGCGACGGCGGATGACCTGCGTTTTTCGGTGCCGGAGATTACCGATTACCGAGAGGGGAATAAGAGTCTCACCGCCGTTGTGGAGCATCATTCGATGTTCTTTTTGCTGCTGGGAAACAACATGGCCGAGCGGGTGCAGACGGCGGTGGTGTCGGCGAACTTCTTCTCTGTTTTGGGCGTGGAGCCGAAGTATGGGCGGACGTTTATTGCCGATGATGAGAAGCCGGGAGCGGATGCGGTGCTGGTGCTGAGCCACAACTACTGGATGTCGCGGCATGGCGGGGATCCTTCGATTGTCGGGAAGGTTTTTCAGATGAACAGCCGGCCTCATACGGTGATCGGGGTGTTGCCGCCGATTCCGCAGTATCCGCAGGAAAGTGACGTTTATATGCCGACGTCGGCGTGTCCGACGCGTTCTTCGGCGCGGTTTCAGGAGAACCGGGCGGGGCGGATGATGACGGTGTTTGGGCGGTTGAAACCGGGCGTCACGCTGGCGTCGGCGCAGGCCGATCTCTCCGCGCAGGCGGGGCGGATGGCGCAATCCTATTCCGAGTTTTATCCGCGGGAGCGGCAGTATGGGATTGTGGCGCGGGGGTTGCGGGAGGAGTTGACGGAGCGGGCGCAGCCGTTATTGCTGGTGCTGCTGGGGGCGACGGGATTTGTGTTGCTGATCGCCTGTGCGAATGTGGCGAATTTGTTGCTGGCGAGGTTGTTGAGAGTCGAACGGGAACTGGCGGTGCGGGCGGCGCTGGGGGCGAGCCGGTGGCGGCTGGTGCGGCAGTTATTGGCCGAGGGGGTTCTGTTGTCGGTGGCGGGCGGGGTGTTGGGAGTGTTGCTGGCGCCGTTGGCATTGCGGGCGCTGGTGGGATTCGCGGGCCGGTTGACGACGCGGGCGGCGGAGGTTTCGATTGATACGCCGGTGCTGATTTTCAGTCTGGCGTTGGCGGTGGTGACGGGTTTGTTGTTCAGCCTGGCGCCGGCGCTGGCGGTGAGCCGGGTGCAGAGCGGGGCGGGGAAGCAGACAGGATCGCGGAGCCGGGGGCGGCTGCGTGCGGCATTGGTGGTGGCGCAGGTTGCGGTTTCCTTTGTGCTGCTGGTGGGGGCGGGGCTGATGATCCGCTCGTTCCAGAAGCTGCAGAATGAACGGCCGGGGTTCCGCACCGATCAGTTGTTGACGATGCGCGTGACGCCGAATTTCTACAAGTATCAGGGGCGGCGGCCGGAGTTTAACGCGATGTGGCGGGAGGCGATGCGAAAGGTTGCGGAGGCGCCGGGGGTGAAGGCTGTCGCCACGACGACGAACGCGCCGTTTGACCCGGCGGGGATTGCGGCTGGGCCGGGAAATGTGGACTTTGCGATTGAGGGGCGGCCGGTGTCGCCGGGGACGCTGGCTCCGACGGTGGATGTGACGGGGGTGAGCGAGGGGTATTTCGGGACGATCGGGCAGCCGGTGCTGGCGGGCCGGGAGTTTGCGGAGCGGGACGATGTGGACGCGTTGCCGGTGGCGGTGATCAACGATTCGATGGCGCGGCACCGGTGGCCGGGGGAGGACCCGGTGGGGCGGCGGGTGACGTTTGATGCGGGGAAGACGTGGATTGAGATTGTGGGTGTGGTGGGGGATGTGAAGGAGCATGGGCTGGACAGGCCGGTGAGCGATGAGTTGTACCGGCCGGCGCGCCAGACGGGGTTTGCGGGGATCCTGCTGGTGCGGACGGGCGGGGCGCCGTTGGGGATGGTGGAGCCGGTGCGGCGAGCGTTGGCGGGGGTGGATGCGGAGTTGGCGGTGGACAGGGTGTCGACGATTGAACGGTTTCAGGAGGACTCGATGGCGCCGGCGCGGTTGACGACGATGCTGCTGGGGCTGTTTGCAGGGTTGGCTCTTGTGATGAGTATGAGCGGGTTGGCGGCGGTGATGGCGTTGGCGGTGAGCCAGCGGACGCAGGAGCTGGGGATCCGGCTGGCGTTGGGGGCGCCTCGGGGATCGGTGTTGCAGTTGGTGACGGGGCAGGGGTTGGGGATGACGGTGGTGGGGTTGCTATTGGGGGTTTTGGGCGCGGTGGGGTTGACGCGATTTCTGGCGCACTGGTTGTATGCGACGAGCGCTACCGATGTGGGGACGTTTGTTTTGGCGGGGGTGCTGTTTTTGGCGGTGGCGGCGGTGGCTTGTTTTGTGCCGGCTTGGCGGGTGATGGGGATTGATCCGGTGACGGCGATCCGGCAGGAGTGATTTGGTATTTTGCATGCATGGTTACCGCGCATGCGACTTTGCTGGATGTTGGTTGCGACGGTTGTGATGGGGACCGTCTTCGTATGATCGGGCGGTGTGCCGGACGTTCGGCATGAGCATTTGATGGAGCTGAGGACGACGGGGTGTCATGGGGGGAAGTTGTATCTGCACGGGGGAGGGCGACCAACGTCGAACTACTTGACGGCGGCACTGATGTTTGTGGCGTTTTGGGGGCTTCGCTGGGGGTGGAGGGAAAGCGGATTGGGTATGTGGGGCAACGGTATGGCTGATTCGCGGGAGGCGGAACGTTCATTGCCGCTCGCGAACGCTCCGGCACTGGTGCCGTGCGCGCGATTCGACACGCCTGTCGCTGCGGGCCGCCGCTTGCGGCCCCTTCTCTGTCGGATCGGCAGTTAGATGGCGGATTTCACTCGC
>CAMATG010000258.1 GCA_945860645.1 Candidatus Sulfopaludibacter sp. SbA3
CGGGGCGTCGGTGGACGCGAAGTTGGCGTCGCCGATTGGGTTGGCGACGGCGGCGGATGGGTCCATTTTGATTGCGGACCAGAACAATGAACGGGTGCGGCGGATGGTGGTGGTGCGGGTGGTGGTGAGTAGTGTGGTGAACCGGGCAACGCGGATGGCGGGGCCGATTGCGCCAAATTCGGTGGTGCAGATTACGGGGGTGGGATTGGCGGGTGCTTCGCGGGTGCTGTTTGATGGGGTGGAGGGTGGTTTGATTTCGGCGGAGAGCGGGGTGGTGGTGGCGACGGCGCCGGGAGGGTTGGCGGGGCCGGAGGTGAAGGTGGAGGTGGAGGGCGCAGGAATTGTGGTGCCGGTGGCGGCGGCGGCTCCGGGGGTGTTTACGTTGGGGGAGACGGGGACGGGGCAGGCGGTGGCGCGGAATGAAGATGACACGGAGAATGGGGAAGCCGCGCCGGCGTTACCGGGGTATTTATTGCGGTTCGCGGTGACGGGTTTGGGGGTTGTTGGGGAGGATGGCGTGCCGGTGTTGCCGGTGGAGGTGATGATTGGTGACTTGGCGGCGGAGGTGGTTTCGGTGAGTGGGACGGAGGTGATTGTGCGCGTTCCGATGGAGGCACCGGCGGGGGTGTTGCCGGTGGTGGTGCGGGCTGGAGAGGGAGTCTCGCAGCCCGGGGTGACGGTGGCGGTGGGGGCAGCTACAGTTTGAGTTCCCAGCCGGCGCGCATGACGGGGCGCACCAGTTTGGTGGCTTCGGCGCTGTTGGTGAAGCGCATGTTTTTGCTGTCCCATTCGAGCTTGCCGGGGACGCGGAAGGCCAAGGCGGCGAGGGCGAGCCATTCGGCGTAGGGGCCGGAGATGCCGAAGTGGGAGCAGGCGGGGTCGCCACCCTTGGCGGCGCGGATGAAGTCGGCCATGTGGCCGGGGGAGCGGGTGAGCAACTGCGGGGGCAGGATGTATTCCGCCCAGCGGGCGGCGGGGAGGAGCCAGACGCCTTCGCCGCGACTGACGGTGGCCATGATGCCTTTGGTGCCGATGAAGACGGAGCCGTTGCCGGTTAGGATGCCTTTTTCGAGCGGCGTGCGGTCCGCGCCGAAGACCTTGACGCCCGGGCCGCCGGCGCCGCGGCGTTCGGTTGAGGCGGCGCGACGGGGCCGTTCGGGGGCGCGCTCTTCACGGGCGCCTGCGGTGGGGCGGCCTTTGCTGGCGAGGTTGTCCGAGGGCGGGAGGATGACTTCGTTTTCCATGCCGGGGACGCGGTAGACATCGGGATCGGTGGAGCGGGCGGAGTCATGATAGAAGACTTTGACCGGAGGCATGCCTCCGCGCGCGGGGAAGTCCAGGCGAATGGTGGCGCGGTTGGGGAAGGTGTATTTGCTGGCGCCGTACTGCGAGACGCATTCGACGCTGGCGGGCGCGCCGAGTTGGAGGGCCTGGTGGGCAGGGCCGGCGGCGTGGGTGGCCCAGTTGCCGATTTGACCGGTGCCGAAATCGTAGAAGCCGCGCCAGTTGTAGGGGACGTAATCGGAGCTGAAGGGGCGCATGGGGGCGTTGCCCAGCCAGGCCTGCCAGTCCAGCGTTTCCGGGGCGGACTCTTCTTTCGGCAGCGACTGGAGGGCGGTGGGATGGGTGCCGGGCGTGGTGGAGATATGGACTTCGGTGACGTCGCCGATGGCGCCGGACCAGACCATTTCGGCGGCGACGCGGTGGGATTCGTGGGAGAAGCCCTGGTTGCCCATCTGGGTGGCGACCTTGTATTTCACGGCGGCTTCGGCGAGGAAGCGGGCTTCCCAGGCCGTGCGGGTGAGGGGCTTTTCGAGATAGACGTGGATTCCGCGCTGCATGCAGGCGAAGGCCACCGAGGCGTGCATGAAGTCGGGGATGGCGATGGTGACGGCGTCGATATTCTTGCCTTCTTTATCGAGCAGTTTGCGGAAGTCGCGATAAATGGGGGCTTTGGCGAACTTCTTGATGCCTTCGTCGCCACGCTTCAGGTCGACGTCGCAGAGGGCGACGATGTTTTCCGTGGCGGCGGCCTCGTTCATGATGGCCGCGCCGCGACCGCCGCAGCCGATGGCGGCCATGTTGAGCTTGTCGTAGAAGGGCTTGTAACCCAAAGCACGGAGAGAAGGGACGCTGCCGAAGCCGGCGGCGGGCACGGCGCCGGCGAGGAGGCTGCCGAAGAAGAAGTACCGTCTGGAGGGAGTCATGCTGTAATCCAACAGCGTGGCAGTTTCCGGCGGCGTTTTCAATCAGATTTCGAGGAGGGCCTTGTGGTGGCGGAACCACTCGCTTTGGAAGATTTCACCCGGGTCGTGGATTTCCTTTTGTTTGAGGAAGTCGCGGAATTGGGGGTAACAGCGCTCGACCTGCTCGCGGGTGGCCCAGCGGTGGTAGGTGAGATAGTAGTTATCGCCTAAATCGATGAGGGCGCGGAAGGCTTTTGCGGCCGCTTCGATGCCGGGCTTGTCGTGCGTTACGTGTAAGTTGAAAATGACGCAGGCGTAACTTTCTTTGGCCCAGTTGAGGAAGCTCTCGGTGTCTTGTTCGATGAGGCGGACGGTGCCGTAGACGAGGTTGGCTTTGTGGGCGCGAATGGCTTTGCGGGCTTCTTCCATGAAGGCTGGGAGGGCGGCGCGGCGGACGTAGATTTCGGTGATCATCTCCGTCGCTTTTACCTTGGCGTGGGTGCGGCGATCGATTTCGGCGTGATAGCCGGGTTGATAGGCCGCCGATAACTGCCAGTCGTGATAGTAGACCTGGCCGGAGGTTTTCAGATACCTTTCGGTGTATATCTTAAAGGCCAGGCGTTTGTGGGTGTGGGAGTAGTAAGTGAGCTTCGCCCAATCGGCGGGGTGGAAGCGGGTGGGGTTTTCGGTGAGAGGGGTGGCGGGGTCGACGGGTTGGTAACAGGAGAAGACGCCGCGGCGGAGGAAGCTGTCGCGCTTGACGTCGGTGGCGAATTGGAAATCGCCGTAGAGGTAGCCGTCTTTGATGCGCTCGGCGAAGGCTTCGGGGATGGTGGCGGTTTCGGCTAGTTTGACGATGCGGCGGACTTTGACGCGGGGGGTGAGGCGGAGACGGACGGCGGTGATGATGCCGAAGAGGCCGTAGCCGCCGATGGCGAGGCGGAAGAGATCGGGGTTGGATTGGCGGCTGCAGGTTTGCAATTCGCCCGCGGCGGTCAGGATGTCGAAGGATTCGACGTTATCGATGATGGGTTTTAGTTTTAAGCCGCGGCCGTGGACGTTGGCGGAGAGGGCGCCGCCCAAGGTGAGGCGGTCGGCTCCGGTTTGTTTTTGGATGATGCCTAAGGGCGTATTGGCGAGGGGGGCGATGAGTTCGGGCCATTCGATGCCGGCTTCGACGTGGATGAGTTGTTTGTCGATATCGATGCCGATGACGCGGCTCATGGCGCGCATGTCGAGATTGACGGTGTTGGTGGCGAACTGCTGGCCGCCCATGGCGTGGCGGGAGCCGGAGAGGCTGATTTTATTGCCTTCTTTGAGGAGGGCGCGGAGTTGATCGAGGTTCGTGGGGCGGGTGACGCGGAGGACGCGGGTGGGGTTGAGCTGGGAGTGGACGTCGTTGAGCTCTTCGCCGGGGTTGGCGGCGGCGAGGAGAAATGCGCGGCGGGAGAATCCGGACATGGTTGGACTCCGTACACTGGAGAGCGTATGACTGCTTCCACATCATCTCAACACATGTCGTGCATGGAGGTTTGGGGCGGGAGCCAGTTGACGGAGACGGCGGTGGAGTTTGGTGGGTTGGAGGCGCGGGTGTTCAGCCGGCCGTATGGGGACGCGACGCATGGGGGCGACGTTTACTACGCGTCGAGTTGCGCGACGGGGCGGATCAGCCGGCTGTTGCTGGCCGATGTGGCGGGGCATGGGGTGGCGGTGGCGCGGACGGCGGGGGATTTGCGGGACCTGATGCGGCGGTTTGTGAACCGGCTGGACCAGGGGGAATTTGTGCGGTTATTGAACCGGCAGTTTGTGGCGCTGGAGAAGCAGGGGGCGTTTGCGACGGCGGTGGTGGCGACGTTTTTTGCGCCGACGGGGCGGTTGACGGTTTGCAATGCGGGGCATCCGCGGCCGTTTTTGTACAGGGCGGCATCGGGCGCGTGGGAGTTCCTGGAGGGCGGTTGCGGGTATTTGCCGTTGGGGCTGTTGGACCATCCGGAGTATGAGCCGTTTGACGTGACGCTGCGGGCGGGGGACCGGGTGGTGTTTTATTCCGATGCGCTGATAGAGGCGGAGATTGGCGGGGAGCCGTTGGGGGAGGAGGGCGTGTTGGAGATCTTGCAGGCGGTGGGGGTGGAAGGGGTGTTGGCGGAGATTGAGCGGCGGGCGCCGGGGAGTTTGGCGGCGGACGATGTGACGTTGATGACGATGACGGCGACGGGGCGGGAGCACCGGGTGCAGTGGGGGCGGATGTTGCGGACGGTGTTGGCTTATGACGGCCCGTTGGCGTTGCCGGACTTTACGTTGGCCAATGTTGGCGGGGCGTTGGTGCCGGCGTTGGCGCGAAAGTTTGGGTCGGCCAGGGAGCGGGGGGGCTTAGAATAAGGGGAGAGCATGTATCGACGACTTTTTCTGGCGTTACCGGGCGGGCTGTTTGCGGCGCCTGCTGTTGACGTGGCCGCGATTGACCGGGGCCGGATTTTGAAGGCCGCTGACGGGTATTTGAAAGAGAAGCCGGTGACGGTGACGGCTTCATCGAGCCCGCGGAGCGCGGGGGGCAAGCACGACTTCTTCAGCGAAGGCGACTACTGGTGGCCGGACCCGAAAGACGCGAAGGCGCCGTATTTGCAGCGCGATGGGATGACGAATCCGGAGAACTTCGTGGCGCACCGGCAGGCGATGATGCGGCTATCGGTGCAGGTTCCGGCGCTGGTGGCGGCTTACAAGATTACGGGCAAGAAGAAGTATGCCGAGCATGCGGCGTTGCATTTGCGGGCGTGGTTCGTGGATGAGGCCACGAAGATGAATCCGCATTTGCTGTATGCGCAGGCGATACAGGGGCGGTTCACGGGGCGCGGGATTGGCGTGATCGATACGCTGCATCTGGTGGAGGTGGCGCGGGCGGCGGGGTTCCTGAAGAACGTCGACGTGCGGCAGTGGTTTGCCGAGTATCTGACTTGGATGACGACGCATAAGTACGGCAAGGACGAGCGGGACGCGAAGAATAACCACGGGACTTGCTGGACGATGCAGGTGGCGGAGTTTGCGCGGTATACGGGGAATGATTCGCTGATGGCGCTTTGCCGGGAGCGGTTCAAGACGCTGCATGTGCCGGGGCAGATGGCGGTGGACGGGAGTTTTCCGCTGGAGTTACGTCGGACGAAGCCGTACGGGTATTCGCTGTTCAACCTGGACGCGATGGCGGCGATTGCGCAGATTCTTTCGACGCCGGCGGACAATTTGTGGACGTTTACGACGGCCGATGGGCGGGGGATGGGGAAGGCGATGGCGTATATGGCGCCATTTATTGCCGATAAAAAGAAGTGGACTCTGGCGGCGGATGTGATGTATTTCGAGGAGTGGCCGGTGCGGCATTCGAGCTTGCTGTTTGCCGGGTTGGCATTGGACAAGCCCGAATATATTGGGATTTGGCGGGGGTTGCGGGCCGACCCTACGGTGGAGGAGACGATCCGCAACTACCCGGTGCGGCAGCCTGTGTTGTGGGTTTAGCTTCCGAGGCGGGCGGGCTTTTTGGTGGAGCCGGCGGCGTAGCCGAGGGTGGCGGCGACGGCGGCGGCGGCTAGCAGGAACGAGCCGGGGTGGCGGCGGACGATGCGGCGGAGGTCGTGGAGCATGGTGCCGGTTTCGCAGGTGCCGACGAAGTCGGAGGCAGCGATGAAGCGGCGTTCGGTGCGGTCGGCAAAGCCGTCGAGGGAGGTGGCGGCGGCGCGGAGAGTTTCGGCGGAGCCGGCGCCGGTTTTATCGAGCAACTGGGCGGTGGCGTTGCGGGCGTCGTTGACCGCGGTGACGGCTTCTTTGATGGTGGGTAACATGATAGTGATTTCCTTGTAGTTAGCGAATGACGCCTGCGGCGTAGGCGACCAGGAGGACGAGAAGGACGGTGCCGAGGCCGATGCCGGCGCCGCCGCCGTTGCCCCAACGGCTGTAACCGTAGTAACCTCCACCGCCGCCGAACAGGAGAACGAGTAATAAGAGAACGAGTAACATGATGGGATCCTTAGTTGGACGAGGTGGCCTTTTGACCCTTTATTTGCAGGGTATTGACAACTTGCTTGACGTTTGGGACGCGACTGACGATATCTTCGGCGGTGGCGCGAATTGTCTGGGACACGACTTCCCCGGCTAGAGTTACGACGGCATTTTTGACTTCGTATTTCACGGAGTCGTGGAGGCGGGCGCGGAGGAGGGCGGCGTCGACGTTGTGCTCGATGCCCATGTCGAGATCCCTATTGACGGCCTTGGCGAGGGCTTCATCGCCGAC
This sequence comes from Candidatus Sulfopaludibacter sp. SbA3, assembly GCA_945860645.1. Lineage (GTDB taxonomy): Bacteria > Acidobacteriota > Terriglobia > Bryobacterales > Bryobacteraceae. Next base: position 6,463 of record CAMATG010000258.1, read on the forward strand.
GGGGATGACGGCGACTTCCATGGCGACGACCTGGCCGGCAGCGAGAGGGCGGGCGAGGGATTCGGCGCGGGCCTTGTCCTGTTCGCTGGAGACGTGGCCGCCGAGGGTGACGATGCCTTTTTCGCGATCCTGATTGACGGAGACGTCGCGGAGTCCGGCGTCGTCGAGCGAGCGGCGGACGCTGACGGAGACGTCGGCGGATTTGGACGAGCCGGCGCAGCCGGCGAGGGCGATGGCGGCGATGAGGACGAGAGAGAGATTGGTTTTCATCTTTTTGGGCTCCTAGTTTGGGAGGAGCAAGCGGGCGGCCAATTGAAATGGGCCTGTTCGTTGGGATGTGGACGGGGCGGGCTGACTGCCGGGGGGCAAGTGACCGTGGGCGGTCGTTGGGGAAGTCGGGACTTCCGCGGGATTGTTGGGATTTGGGTTGGCTAGCCGGATGCATTGGGATTGGCATGAAACAGCGAATGGTTTTTGGACTGATGGCGGCGTTGGCACTGGGAACGGTGGCGATGGCGCAGCCGCGGACGATCCGGGCGACGATGACGGGTGGCGGTGGGGGTGACGGGAAGTGCACCTTTGAGGTGGAGGTGGACGGGGCGGCGGAGGTGGAGATTCACGGGGACACGGGGTCGATCCGGCAGTTGAGCGGGCAAAAGGCGGTGTGGCGGCGGTTGGTTTGCAATCAGCCGTTACCGAACAATCCGGCGGATTTCCGGTTTCAGGGGATTGATGGGCGGGGACGGCAGGAGTTGGTGCGGGATCCTAACCAGAGCGGGGGCGTGGCGGTGATCCGGATTTCGGATCCGAAGGGCGGGGCGGAGGGGTATACGGGGGACATTACGTGGCGGGGCGGGAACAATGATTGGGGCGGGACGGGGAATTGGAATGGGCGGGCTGGGGAGGGCTGGGGGCAGCAGCGGATCTCGGCGAATGAGGCGATGAACGTGTGCCGGAACCAGGTGGTGCAGACGCGGAATGTCCAGCGGGGGCGGGTGGCGGTGCGAATGGGGAAGTTTGAACGGGACGGGGATTCGACGGTGAATTTCACGTTTACGAATGCGATGGGGCGGACGAAGACGGGGTTCTGCAATGTATCGCGAACGGGGCAGATTGTGCAGTTGCAGATGGAGGGCGGGGCGAACCAGGGGCGGGCGTCGTTGAACCAGGCGCTGGACACGTGCCAGGATGAGGCGGCGCGGCAGTGGGGAATTGGCCGGGAGAATGTGCGCGTGCAGCATGGGATTGACCCGGGGAATGGGAGTTACTTGATTAACTACCAGGCGCAGGATCGCGGACAGCGGATACGGACGGGGACGTGCCGGGTGTCGGCGATTGGGGAGATGGAAGCGTTCCGGAAGTAGCGGGGCGGATGAACCTCAGACCGGCTTTCGAGGCCGAGACTCCGAGGTGACGCAGGGGCGCGGGTAGTTCGTGGCATTCGCGTCCCTTTACAAAAGCTTTTCGACTACATCGAGAAGGGTGAAGTGTTCTATGAATCCCTGAAAGCGGCGCGTGTCAACAACTTTGAGACAGTCGGCGAAAGAATTTAGTGAGTATTCCTTTCTGGAGAATCCGATGAGACGGGTTTGTTGATCCAGACCATACCCGGAAGAGGCTGGACATTTGGGGCTCTGCGGACGAAACGTTCAGGGTG
>CAMATG010000259.1 GCA_945860645.1 Candidatus Sulfopaludibacter sp. SbA3
AGTCCCGCGCGGATCGGCGTCACCTGAAATCGCTCCCGCGGAAGTGCCGGACTATGCAACCCCTTCCGCAACGCCTGATTTACCGTCTCCTTGAAAGACGCCCCGCTGCTCTTCGGCCAGCAACGCCGCCACGTCATCGTCGATCGTCAATGTCGTCCGCACATCATGGTGCTTTCATGCGAAGCATCATGATGTCAACCCGCCTACTTCACCTCCCGGTCCGTCCCCCGCAGGACATTCAAAACCCGGTTCGCCACCCGCGACGGATAGTTCGTCTTATCCCGCGGATCGCTCAACCGCGCCTCCAACGCCTTCTCCAACAAGCGCGCCCGCTCCCCAATCCGGTCCGCCGCGTTGCCGGCCTCTAATCGAATGATCTCCTCCGGATCCTCCAGCGCCGCCCGCAACACCTCCACCGCCTTGGCATCCTCGCCCGCGCGCAGACACGCCATCGCCGCCGCAATCCGCACGCTGGGCGACTCATCATCCAGCGCCTCCGCCCGCAACTTCAAATTCGCCAACCCCGTCGCGCCCCAGTACCGGACCGCGGGCTCCGGATGCGCTAGCGCCGCCCGCAGCACACCTGGATCTGTAGCCCCGGCCACGGCCCGCAGCGCCGCGAGCAACTTCCCCCGCCCCGGTTGCCGAAGAATCGCGTGCCGGTTTCCCAACTTCTTTTCCTCCCGCAGAATCTCGCCCTCCGGGAACAGGCCCAAGTCCTGCACCTCATCCTGCCAGGCCACGTGCGCCTTCCGCATCCGCTCCAGCACCCGCCGCAAGGCGGGATCCCCGGCCAGATTCCGGATTTCGTGCGGGTCATTTTCGGTGTCGTACAACTCTTCGGCGGGCTTGGTGTCGGCCATCCAACGCGCCGCCACCGCCGTCAACTTGCCCTCGGCGTGCAACCGCCGCAGGTCTTTCATCACCGGAGACCCTTCGGAGGTGTTCATGTACTGGTAGTACGGCAGGAACGGCCGGTAGTTCCGGATGTAGCGATAGCGCTTATCGCGGGTGGCGCGGATGGTCTCGTACCGCTCGTCCATCCGGTCGTGGCAGGAGTAGATGTACTCGCGCGGCGCGCTGAGCGCCGGTCCCAGGAACGCCCGGCCCTGAAAGTGCTTCGGCACCGGCACGCTCGCCAGGTTCAGCACCGTCGGTGCCAGATCGAGGAACGACACCAACTGCCCGTCCACCGTCCCCGGCTTGGCCTGTCCGGCTGCGCGCCACTTCTCCGGGATGTGTACGATCAACGGCGCCCGCGTGCCGGACTCGTAGTTCCAACGCTTGGACCGTGGCAACCCTACGCCGTGGTCGGACCAGAAAAACACGACTGTGTCCTCGGCCAGTCCATCTTCCTGCAACTGCTTCAGGATCCGCCCAGCTTCGTAGTCCACCTCGCTGACACACTCATAGAAATTGGCGATCTGCTCGCGCACGGCTTCCGTGTCCGGCCAGTAGGGCGGCACCGGCACCTTCGCGCGATCCACCCGCCGGGTCACGTGCGGCGTCACCTTGGCATGCGCCTCGCCGGTCACGCGGATCTTGGATTCGTGGGAGGTTTCGGTATTGAACACGGCGAAGAACGGCTTCCCCGCCGGTCGTTTGCGCCAGTGCGCCTGCCGCGACACCTCGTCCCAGGCCGCCTTGGGGACGGCGAAGTTGTAGTCGGTTTTCACGTTGTTGGTCGCGTAATAACCGGCATCGCGCAGATACTCCGGAAAGCAGCGGACGAACTCCGGCCGCTGAATCTGTGACCGCATATTCTGGGATCCGATCGAGGCCGGATACATCCCCGTGATGATCCCGGAGCGCGTTGGCGCGCACACCCCGGCCACGCTGTAGCAATGCGTGTAGCGGACCCCGGTCTTGGCAAAGGCGTCTATGTTTGGCGTCCAGGCCAGCGGGTCGCCGTAACAGGAGAAGGCGTAGGGACTGGAGTCTTCGCAGGAGATCCAAAGGATGTTCGGCCGTGGCTTTTCCGCGGCATACCCCATTGCGACCAGAGGAGTACCCACGGTGCGAAGAAACTGTCGACGTTGCATTCTTGCATCGTATCAACTCAAGAATCCGCAGCGGTCGCCGATACGTCAAAGGAATGGGACTGTGGCCTACATCCAGTCAACCCTTGCCTCCCCCTCCGCCGCCGGACAACGAGGAAGCACAACCTGCGCTTGTGCAACCCCGGCACATCCTCGTCGTTGACCCGGCGCCGGAGACCCACGGCGAACTGACGGCGAGCCTTACCGGAGCCGGATACAGTGTCGATGTCGCCGCCACCGCCGGCGAAGCTCTGGAACGGATTCGCGAAAGCGAAGTGGAACTGATTCTTCTTGGTGAAACGCTGCCCGGCATGGCGGGCCTCGACCTTCTCCGTCTGCTCCGCGCCGCCTGGACGCCCCAGCAACTGCCCGTTATCATGATGGCGAATGAACCCACGGGGGGAATCGAAACCGCCGCGCTCGAAGCCGGCGCCAACGATTGTCTGTCCACCGGGGGCGAGGGGGGACGGGGCTTGGCCCGCGTCCAATCGCAACTCCGGCAAAAGGACGCCGGCCAGGGCGCGCGCGACCGTGCCGAACGCGTCTTCCGCGCCACCGCCGTCTCCACCGATGTCATTTGGGAATGGAACGTTTCCACCGATACGTTCTGGTTTTCGTCCGAATGGAGCCGGCTCGCCGGACGTCCTATCATCGGCCCAACGCACCTGGAAGAGTGGCTTTCCTTCGTCCACAAGGAAGACGTGGAGACGGTGGAAACAGCTTTTCGCTCGCTCCGCGCGAATTCCGATCAGTTCGAATTCGGCCAGGAGTACCGCATCGTCACCCCATCTGGAGAGATCCGCTGGATCTACTGCCGCGCGAATGTCGAGCGCGACCGGGACGGCCAGCTGCTGCGCCTCACCGGACTGCAGACCGACATTACCCGCAACAAGAGTATCGACTGGTTGACACAACTCCCCAACCGGGAAAACATCCTGGAACGCGTGGACCGTATGCTGAGTACCGCCCTGCAGGGAGCGGCGGTCCCGTTCGCCCTGTTACTCCTCGATATCGATCGTTTCCGTGTCGTCAACGAAAGTCTCGGCGCCACAGCCGGGGACCGCATCCTCCGGGAAATCGCGCTCCGCCTGGAGCGCGCTACCCGCACCGTTTCTACCGGTGGCCGTCCGGAAGACTATCTCGCTCGCGTCCACGGGGATACGTTCCTTCTCATCCTGAACGACGTCTCCCAAATCGAAATGGCCCGCTCCATTGCGGACCGTCTGCAGGCGCAGATCCGTCGGCCGCTCCAACTGGGCGGTCGCGAAATCCGGCTCTCCGCCTCCATCGGCATCGCCCTCAGCCATGGCGACACCTACGAACACGCCTTCGAACTTCTGCGCGATACGGAAATCGCCCTCCACCAGGCAAAGGCCCTCGGCCGCGCCCGATCTATCAATTTCGACTCCGAAATGCGGCGCGACGCCATGCACCGCATGGACCTCGAAATCGACCTGCGGCACGCGCTCGATAACCAGGAATTCGTCCTGTTCTATCAACCCAAGATCGACATCGTATCCGGTGCCCTCGCCGGCTTCGAAGCGCTCATCCGCTGGCGACACCCTACGCTCGGCCTCGTCCCACCCCTCAAGTTCATCCCCATCGCCGAAGAGACCGGCATGATCATTCCCATCGGCGCCTGGGCCATGGAAGAATCGGCCCGCCAGTTCGCCGAATGGCTTCGCCTGCTCCCCGACGGCAACCTGCAGGTTTCCGTCAACCTCAGCGTGAAACAGTTCTTCGACCGTGAACTGGTCGATCTCGTCTCCCGCGTCGTCACCGACCTCGCCCTGCCCATCGGCGCCTTCTGCCTGGAAGTCACCGAAAGCGTACTCATCGGCGAAATCCAAATCGCCGCCGACATCCTCCGCCGCCTCCATGACGTCGGCGTTGGACTCATGATCGATGACTTCGGCACCGGCTACTCGTCGCTCAACTACCTCACCAATCTGCCCTTCGATGCCCTGAAGATAGACCGGTCGTTCATCTCCCGTGTCGAAGTCGATGATAACTGCGCTGAAGTCGTCAAAGCCGTGGTCTCACTGGCTCGAAACCTGAAACTCGACGTCATCGCCGAAGGAGTGGAAACTATCGAACAGCTCCAATGGCTACACGACGTCCACTGCCCCTACGCGCAGGGCTACTACTTCGCCAAACCCGTCCCCGCGGACATCGCCACCGGAATGGTCATCGCTTCCCACCCCTGCCAGTAAGTAGCCTCTACCGCGCCCCGTAGTTCTTTTCGTAGAAGTCCCGGTACGCCCCGCTCCGCACATTGGCGATCCACGCCGCGTTCTCTTTATACCAACGCACCGTCTCGGCCAACCCGGCTTCGAACTCAACCTGCGGCTTCCATCCGGTCTCCCGCTCCACCTTTTCACTCGTAATGGCGTACCGCCGGTCGTGCCCCGGCCGGTCGGCCACATACTTGATCAGCGTTTCATCGTGCCCGGTCGCCGCCAGAATCCGCTGCACCACTTCGATGTTCGGCAACGCACGGCTGCCACCGATGTTGTAGACCTGCCCGGCGCGCCCCTTGTCCAACACCGCCCGGATCGCCCGGCAATGGTCGTCCACATACAACCAGTCCCGGATCTGCATCCCGTCGCCATACACCGGCAACTGTTTGCCCTCCAGCGCATTGGCGATCATCAGCGGAATCAGCTTTTCCGGAAACTGAAACGGGCCGTAATTATTCGAAGCCCGCGTCACGCTCACGTTCATCTTGTACGTCGTGTAGTAAGAAAGCGCCAACAGGTCGCTGCCCGCCTTCGACGCCGAATACGGGCTGCTCGCCCGCAACGGATACTCCTCGTCAGCATCGTGCGGCTCGTCGATCGAACCGTACACCTCGTCGGTGGAAACGTGCAGAAACCGCGCCGTTTTGTGCCGCCGCGCCGCCTCCAGCATCGTGAACGTCCCGTTCAGGTTGGTCCGGATCACCGGCTCCGGCGAATGAATACTGCGGTCCACGTGGGACTCCGCCGCAAAGTGCACCACCGCGTCCGGCTGGAACTCGGCAAACACCGCTTCCACGCCCGCCGCATCGGCCACGTCGGTCTTGAAGAACCGGTAGCGCGTGTCGTCCGAAACCGAAACCAAGTTCTCCAGATTCCCCGCATACGACAACACATCCAGGTTGCCCAGCGCCAAATCTTCCGTTCCCGACAACGCCATCCGGACAAACGCGGACCCGATAAACCCGGCCCCACCTGTTACGAGCAGTTTCATTTGTGCTGCAGCTCCCAGTCGTAGTTAATGCCCGGATCATTGTACGCAATCCGGCCCTCATCGGCGGGATTGTAGATCCGGTCGGTCACATACACCAGCATCGCCGGTTCGTGGCTGATCACTTTATACCCATGCCCCACGCCCGGCGGAATCAGAATCTGCCACGGCCGCAGCGCACCCACATAGAACGTGTTCCGCCGCCCGAACGCGGGCGAATCGGCGCGCAGGTCCACCAGCGCCACCTGGAACATCCCGGAGGCCGGCGACCAGTAATCGGTCTGAAAGCGGTGGATATGGAACGCCTTGATCGTGCCCGGCAAACTCATCGCCGCCGAAACCTGCGTCGATTCGTGCGGGAAATCCGCCACGCCGCCTTGCCCCATCCGCGCTACTTCCAAAAAATAGCCCCGGTCATCCGGCCACAGCGAGTACGGAATCACCTTCACACCGGGGATCAACGCCTCAGCCTCGGCCTTCAGAATGACGTTGCCAATCCCCTTCTCTTCGTTCCAGGGAATCGAATACTCCACCGGCTCACTCACCCTTGCTCTTCTGCGTATCCGCCACCAGATTGTTCGCCCGCAGCAGACTCTCAAACGTACCCGCGTCCGTCCACCAGCCATCCAACTGCGCGAAAGTCATCGATCCTTCCGCAATGTAGGCGTTGTTGACATCGGTGATTTCCAGCTCGCCGCGGTCACTCCGCTTCAGCTGCTGGACCTTATCGAACACCGTCTCGTCGTACAAATAAATGCCCGTCACGGCCAGGTTCGACTTCGGATTCTTCGGCTTCTCTTCAATCCCCAGGATCTTCCCATCGGCCATCTCGGCCACGCCAAACCGCTCGGCGTCTTCCACTTCTTTCAGCAGAATCTTGGCGCCAGCCGGCTGTTTCCGAAAGGCCTCCACCGCTTCGCGAATGGAGCCTTGAATGATGTTGTCCCCAAGAATCACGCACAGCCGGTGCCCGGCACCAAAGTGGTGCGCCAGCCCAAGGGCTTCCGCAATGCCGCCTTCCCCTTCCTGGTAGGTGTAGTCCAAATGGGTCAGACCAAACTCCTTCCCGTTGGCCAGCAGGCGCAGAAAATCGCCCGCGTTCCGTCCCCCGGTGACAATCAGAATGTCTTCAATACCCGCATCGACCAGAGTCTGAATCGGGTAGTAAATCATCGGCTTGTCGTAGACCGGAAGCAGATGCTTGTTCGTAATTTTAGTGAGCGGAAAGAGGCGACTACCCGTCCCTCCAGCCAGCACAACACCCTTCATTGACATGTGTAATCCTGTATCCCATGATACACTCGCCCCTCGTATGAAGCTTCATCGTTGGAAAAACATTCCCCTCGAACATCTGAACCCCACCTTCGCCCGGCAGGCGCTCCACACCGATCGCATGACCATCGCCTACCTCCGCCTCGCCAAAGGAGGCATCGTTCCGGAACACCACCACGAGAACGAACAGGTGTCGATGGTTCTCGAAGGAAAACTGAAATTCATCGCCGCCGGAGAAGAGTACATCGTCGACGCCGGCGAGGTCATGCAGATCCCCTCCAACCTCCCCCACCGCGTCGAAGTCCTGGAAGACTCCGTGGTCTTCGACCTCTTCGCCCCCATCCGCGCCGACTGGCTCGCCGGCAACGACGCCTACCTGCGCCAACAGGAGCCGCAACCCGCTAAGTAAAGAAGTGCAAAGATCCGGGGCGGCTCGAAACGGGAAGCCGGAAGGGGGCGTAAATTGTTACAGAACAATGAAACTCCCTGTCATTTTCCTGGTGGCTGCCTCAGCCCTGTTTGCCCAAACGCCGCCCCCGCATCCGGCCTGGTCCGGCGACAAGGTCCACGAAATTCGCATCCGCTTCGCCCAGCCCGACTACTGGGCCCAGCTCGCTAAGAACTACCTCGGCACCGAGCAGCAGGCCATCTACCTCGAAGGCTCCCTCGAATGGGGCCCCTATAAATTTGCCTCCGTCGGTGTCCGCTACAAAGGCAACAGCTCCTACTCCGGCGCCCGAACACTCAAAAAGCCCTTCCGCATCAAGCTCAACGAATTCGTCAAAGGCCAGAAAGTCGAGGGCATCGGCGCCTTTAACCTCTCCAACGGCCTTAACGATCCCTCCCTCGTCCGCGAGCCGCTCTACTACGAAATGGCCACCGCCCTCGGCCTCAAAGCCCCCCGCACCAACTACGCCGCCCTCTACGTCAACGACGAATATATCGGCCTGTATATCCTAGGCGAAGTCGTCAACAGCGACTTCCTGAAGAACTACTTCGGCAGCAAAGAAGACACCGGGAACCTCTACAAAGGCAACATCGGCGCCAGCTTCGCCGATCTCGGCGACGACAAAGCCAAGTACAAAGAGGTATGGGAAAAACAAACCAACGAGGAAGCCGACGATTGGGCGGACTTAATCGAACTCTGCAAAATCATCGACACCACCCCCGCCGCGCAGCTCAAGGCCAAACTGGAACCGCTGATGGATATCGATAGCGTCCTCACCGCCCTGGCACTGGATAACGCCACCGTCAACCTCGATAGCTACGTCGGCCTCAATCAGAACTTCAACATCTACCGCCGCCCATCGGACAAGCGCTGGGTCTGGATCGTCTGGGATCCCAGCCTCGCCTTCGGCGCGTTCGGCGGCGGTGCCGCTTCGGTCACCGATCTCGCCACCGAGTACACACAAACCGGCGGCGGCTTCCCCGGTGGCGGCGGCGGCGGTCTGCCGCCCGGCGGTATGCCTCCAGGTGGTTTGCCTCCAGGTGGTTTGCCTCCCGGTGGTTTGCCTCCCGGTGGTTTGCCTCCCGGTGGTCTGCCTCCAGGCGGCCTGC
>CAMATG010000260.1 GCA_945860645.1 Candidatus Sulfopaludibacter sp. SbA3
AGTTAGGAAACGATTTCCGCCACCGTACCGGCGCCGACCGTGCGGCCGCCTTCGCGAATCGCGAAGCGCAAACCCTTGTCCATGGCCACCGGGGTGATCAGTTCGATTTCCATCTGCACGTTGTCGCCCGGCATCACCATTTCGGTGCCGGCAGGCAGGTGCGCCACACCCGTCACGTCCGTGGTACGGAAGTAGAACTGGGGACGGTACCCGTTGAAGAACGGCGTATGACGGCCGCCTTCTTCCTTTGACAACACGTAGACTTCACCCTTGAATTTCTTGTGCGGCTTGATCGAACCCGGCTTGGCGATAACCTGGCCGCGCTCAACGCCTTCCTTATCGATACCGCGGAGCAGCAAGCCAACGTTGTCACCGGCGCGGCCTTCGTCCAACAACTTCTTGAACATTTCGACACCCGTCACAACCGTCTTCTTGGTGTCATGGAAACCAACGATTTCCATTTCCTCACCAACCTTGCAGATACCCTGTTCGATACGGCCCGTCACCACAGTACCGCGGCCCTGAATCGAGAAGATGTCTTCGATCGGCATCAGGAACGGCTTGTCGGTCACGCGCGCCGGCATCGGGATGTACTTGTCGACCGCTTCCATCAGGTCGTCGATCGCCTTTTCCCATTGCGGTTCGCCGTTCAAACCACCCAGAGCCGAAACCTTCACCACCGGCAGATCGTCGCCGGGGAAGCCATAGCTCGAAAGCAGTTCGCGAACTTCCATCTCAACCAGTTCGAGCAGTTCGGCGTCTTCCACCATGTCGACCTTGTTCAGAGCGACAACAATGTAGGGCACGCCCACCTGACGGGCAAGCAGGATGTGTTCACGCGTCTGGGGCATGGGACCGTCGGTCGCCGCCACCACCAGAATCGCGCCGTCCATCTGCGCCGCACCGGTGATCATGTTCTTGATGTAGTCAGCGTGGCCCGGGCAGTCGACGTGGGCATAGTGACGGTTCGCCGTCTCATATTCCACGTGCGAAGCCGCAATCGTGATACCACGAGCTTTTTCTTCCGGCGCGTTGTCGATCGAATCGAAGCTGCGGAACGAGTTCTTCGGATTGTGCTTCGACAGCGTCTTGGTGATCGCCGCCGTCAGCGTCGTCTTCCCGTGGTCAATGTGGCCAATGGTGCCGATGTTGACGTGGGGCTTAGATCGATCAAATTTCTCTTTCGCCATGGTATGGATTCTCCTGTAGAAACTTTTCGGTACAGCGGACTAGGTGGTGACCTTGCCCTGGGCTTTGCTGATGATTTCGGTTGCCAGGTTCGCCGGCACTTCTTCGTAACGGCCGAAGTGCATCGTGAAGCTCGCGCGACCCTGTGTGCGGCTGCGCAATTCCGTGGCGTAACCAAACATTTCGCTCAGCGGAACCATCGACTTGATGACCTGCGTGGTGCCACGCATTTCCATGCCTTCCAGACGGCCGCGACGCGAAATCAGGTCGCCGTTGACGGGCCCCATGTATTCGTCGGGTACAACCACTTCCACCGACATAATCGGTTCGAGCAGCACCGGCTTGGCTTTCTTCACAGCGTCCTGGATCGCGAGCGAGCCGGCAATCTTAAACGCCATTTCCGAAGAGTCAACGTCGTGATAGTTGCCGTCGTAGACCTGGATTTTCACGTCCGACATCGGGAAGCCAGCGATCAGGCCGCCTTCGAGGCGCTCAACGATACCTTTTTCGATGGCCGGGATGTATTCCTTCGGAATCGTTCCGCCAACCGTTTTGTTTTCGAACTCAAAACCCTTGCCCTCTTCGAGGGGCTCGATACGGATCTTGCATTCACCGAACTGACCCTTACCACCGGACTGCCGAACGTGGCGGCCGTGACCTTCCGCTTTGACACGGATGGTTTCGCGATAGGCGACCTGCGGCTTACCGACGTTGGCTTCCACACCGAATTCGCGACGCATACGGTCGACAATGATTTCCAGGTGCAGTTCGCCCATGCCGGCGAGAATCGTCTGTCCCGTTTCAATGTCGGTGTTCACTCGCAAGGTCGGATCTTCGTTCACCAACTTCGCGATGGCGACGCCCAGCTTTTCCTGGTCAGCCTTCGACTTCGGCTCGATGGCGAGCTGAATCACAGGTGCGGGGAAGTCGATCGATTCGAGAATCACCGGATGGCGTTCGTCGCAAATCGTGTCGCCCGTCTGAACCGTCTTCAAACCCACGCAAGCGCAGATGTCGCCGGCCAGCACTTCCTGAATTTCTTCGCGCTTATTGGCGTGCATCTTAACGATACGGCCAATGCGTTCGCTCTTCCGCTTACCGGCGTTGTACCCATTCGTACCGGTCATCAGCTTTCCGGAGTACACGCGGACGAAGCAGAGTTGGCCCACGAACGGATCGGTCATGATCTTAAAGACCAAGCCAGAGAACGGTGCAGTGTCGTCAGACGGCCGAAGGACTTCAGACCCGTCGTCCGGATTGATGCCCTTCACAGGAGGAATGTCGAGCGGCGAGGGCAGGAAATTCACCACCGCGTCCAACATGTCCTGGACACCCTTGTTCTTAAAGGAGGAGCCGCAGATGACCGGGAAGATCTGCATCGCGATCGTGGCCTTGCGGATGCCGCGAAGAAGCTCTTCTTCGGTCAACTCCTGGCCTTCGAGATACTTATTGGTCAGCTCGTCGTCGCACTCCGAAACCGCTTCCACCATCAAGGTGCGATAGTGCTGGGCTTCTTCGAGCAACTCGGCGGGGATTTCGACGTCATCGAATTTAGCGCCCAGGGACTCGTCGCGCCAAATGCGCGCCTTCATCGTCACCAGATTCACGATACCCAGGAACTTGTCTTCCGCCCCAACCGGGATCTGAATCGCTACCGGCTTACAACGTAGGCGATCTACGATGGTTTCGATGGAGTGATAGAAATCAGCTCCCATGCGGTCCATCTTATTGATGAAACAAATGCGCGGTACACCGTACTTATCGGCCTGGCGCCACACAGTCTCGGACTGAGGCTGCACACCAGCCACCGCGTCAAACACAGCCACCGCACCATCAAGGACGCGCAACGAGCGCTCGACTTCGGCTGTGAAATCCACGTGGCCGGGGGTGTCGATGATGTTGATTGCGATGTCGTTCCATTCGCAGCTCGTGGCAGCCGAGGTAATCGTGATGCCGCGTTCCTGCTCCTGCTCCATCCAGTCCATCGTCGCCGTACCTTCATGGACTTCGCCAATCTTGTACGTACGGCCGGTGTAATAGAGGATTCGTTCGGTTGTCGTGGTCTTACCGGCATCAATGTGGGCCATGATGCCGATATTGCGCATGCGCTCAAGAGGTACTGTGCGAGCCATAAATACTTAGCCGATTCTCCCTACCAACGATAGTGCGCGAAAGCTTTGTTAGCCTCGGCCATACGGTGGACGTCGTCTTTCTTCTTAATCGCTCCGCCGCGGAGGTTCGCAGCGTCAAGCAACTCATTCGCCAACTTATCCGGCATGCCCTTTTCGGGACGCGACCGCGCGTTGCCAATGATCCAGCGGAACGCCAGCGACGTACGTCGATTCTGCGGAACTTCCACCGGCACCTGGTAGTTCGCACCGCCCACACGGCGGGTCTTCACTTCCAGCATCGGCTTGCAGTTTTCAACGGCCTTTTTGAAGACCTTGAGGGCTTCTTCCCCACCGCTCTTCTCGCCGACCTTCGTCATGGCGGCGTAGAACACGCGCTGCGCCACGGCCTTGCGGCCTTCCCACATCAGGGAGTTGACAAACTTCTCGACGAGCGTCGATCCGAATATCGGATCCGGGGCCACTTCGCGAACTTCTGCTCTTCTTCTACGCGGCATATCTCAAATCCCTTACGCTTTCTGCTTCGGGCGCTTGGCGCCGTACTTGGAGCGGCTTTGCTTGCGGTTGGCGACGCCACCGGCGTCCAGCGTTCCGCGAACAACGTGATAACGCACACCCGGCAAATCCTTGACGCGGCCGCCGCGGATCAGCACGATCGAGTGCTCCTGCAGGTTGTGGCCTTCGCCCGGGATATACGTGGTCACTTCAATTCCGTTGGTCAGACGGACACGCGCCACTTTCCGCAACGCCGAGTTCGGCTTTTTCGGGGTGGTGGTGTATACACGCGTACAAACGCCACGCTTTTGCGGGCACGCCTGAAGCGCGGGGCTCGCCGTCTTATATCGCGTGGGCTTGCGGCCCAGGCGCACGAGCTGGTTAAAGGTAGGCACTGATACCTTCTCCTTGCAATTGCACAAAAAAATTTGGAATTCGGTTCGAAATGACCCTCTCGGCAATGCAATCTCCCGGCGGGCGCCATCGGATTACAGCCACAGGATCGATAGAAACGTGTTAGGACACAATAAGGCCCAACTCACGAGTCTTGCACTTTGGATGTGCTAGGAAGTAGATCTTCGGAAACAGTCCATACCCTTCGAAGGCGCGTATGTCCTTGCGGGAAGCGGGACTGACCTCTAACCGGACCTCAACAATCTCAGGCATTGCACCGTCGACAACGTGAGGCGGTAGTCAGAAGCAGAAGGAACAACTCTCTGCACTACAGGTACTGCTTTGCGGTAAATTTCTTCACCGCAAACCACACAAGTTTAGCGTACAAACAAACGAGAGTCAACTCGCCCGTCCGCACACACCACTTTCGGGTAGGACTTCAATATAACACAGATTTACCACAGTGACAATTTACCGTACGGAAATCGTCACCCCCGCCGCACCATTCGCCGTCCCTACCGACATCACCACCGGCACCGCATCCCCCGCCACCATATCCGCCGGTACCCGTACATTCACCTGCACCAACCCCGCCACCAACCCCGGCGCCCCGCCCGCGTACAACACCGTCCCCTCTTTTCCGCCAATCGTCACCTTCACCGGCAACACCGGCCGCGCTGGCTCCGCGCCGGTCAACGTTCCGTCCACGCCCGCCGGCAACGTCTGCCCTTCGCCAGTTCCGAACAGTACAATCACATCCCCGGCCCGCACCGGCGCCGACCGCCCGTTCACCGTACCATCCTGGTTCAACGCCGCCGCCTGCCCCTTCCCCGAGGCATCGATCGTGAACAACCCCGGCGCCGCCGCCGCAATCGTCACCCGCACCGCCTCACTTCGCACCCCTGCCGACTCCACCACCACGTCCACCGTCGGCTGCGCGCCCAGGCCATAGGGCACGATGGCCCCAATTTGCCCCGCGCTCACGTACAACAGCGGTGCTGCCAATCCCGCAAAGAACACCCGCGTCCCCGCCAACGCCGTTGGCACGCGCCCGCTTGAATCCAACAAGAACGGAGCCAAGTTCCCCGGCCCCATGCGCGACCCAAACAACGTCACAATCTCACCCGGAGCCACCGCCCCGCCCGCGAACGACGCCCCATTCACAATTCCGTTCTGCGACAACACCGGCCGCGACACGCCCACAGAAATCGTCACCGGAACATCCGCGCTCCGCCCCCCGGCATCCGTCAACCGCAGCGTCACCGTAGCCGTCGCCGCCGTAATAGGGGTACCCGCCAAAACACCCTCCGCCGAGAGCGTAATCCCACCCGGCAACGTGCCATTCGTCAACACCCATCGATACGGCGCCGTGCCGCCCTCGGCCGCCAACGCCACCCGGGCTTCCTCCAACGCAAACATCGAGACCGTCGCCGGCCCCGTATACCGCAAATTCCCCACAATTATCGTGAAAGTCTTCAACACCGCCGCGCCCGAAACATCCACCACTTCCAAGGAAAACGTGAAGCTACCCGCCGCCGTCGGCGTGCCCGTCACAAACCGGTCCTGCCCCAGCGTCAACCCCGGCGGAAACGGCCCCACAATGCGCAACCGGTACGGCTCGCGCCCCCCGGAAATATTAAGGCCAAACCGGTACGGAACACCCACCGCGGCCCCCGGCAACGACGCCGTTGAAATCAGAATCGGCTGCAGCCGCCCCTCCACCGTCATCACCATTTCCCGGTCGTGGCTCGCCAGCGTGCTATCGGTCACCCGCAGCGTAAACACATACCGCCCCGGCTGATTACAAATGCCCGTCAACCGTCCGCTGTCGCTCAACGTATACCCCGGCGGCAGCGGCCCGCGGCGCACACTCCACACATGCGGAGGCGCATCGCCCAGTACCGTCAACTGCCCGCTGTATTCAGTCGCGCCGAACCCGTTCGGAAACACCGTCGTCGCCGCCAATGGCCCCAAAATCCGAATCAGATAGCCCTTCGTAACGGTATTGCCCTCAAAATCCTTACCCCGGATCCTGAACGCCCACGCCCCGTTCGGCGCCCGCGGAATCCCGTACAATCGGCCCGTAATCTCCAGCACCATCCCGTCCGGCAACCTCCCCGAAATCGGGTCATACCCAACCTCGGCAAACTCCCCGGGCTTCGCAATCAGGTTCTGATAATCCACGCTCACCCGGGCCGGAATCAGCTCCGTATAGGTCTCCCCATCGGTCGCCACCGCCACCACCAGGAACGGTACGCAAATCTGCGCGCGCGTCTGGTCGGCGATGCACACCGTGTGCCGGTACTCCCCGACACTGAAAATGGTCCCCGCCAGCTCCCCCGTCGACGCGTCCAGACGCAGCCCCGGCGGCAGCGTCGAACCCTCCTCCACCGCAAACGTGTAGGGTCCAATGCCGCCGCTCGGCGTGAACTTGTAGCTGAACGCCCGGCCCGCCGTGGCGTACCGGAACATGTGATAGCTCGACAGCGTCAACGGCGCCGTCTGGGCCGCCGCTACCAACGAAACGATCGCCAACAGGGCCAGTCGCAAAGGGGATCCCTCCGCGATCAGATTAACAAAAACAAAAACACCTGAAAATGTTTTTTACACCAACCCGGGATTACTTCTCCAAACGCCCCCGCAAAAGCATCGCTTTTCCTTCCCCTTCCACCGTCTCCGTCCAGCCCAAAAAGATCCGTCCACTCAACCCCAGTTGCGCCGTCGGATACGTCAACGCGCCCTTCCCTTCCCCAGCCCGAACCAGCGGACTCATCCCCCCATCGGCGTGAATTTCCCGGTAATAAACGCCCATCTTGCCCCAGCCGCCCTTCACTTTGGCGTCGCGCCCTTGGAACACCACCGCCAGCCGCTCTTCATTCACCACAATCTGCGGATGCGTCGGATCGGCCACGCCCACGCTCAACTTCGTCCGCGGCGCAAACGTCTTCCCGCCGTCGCTCGAAACGGCCATATAAATCGCCGGGTCGTTCGAACCCTCCGTGAACCAGGTGACATACAACTTCCCCGCCATCACCGTCATCGCCGGCCCCACGTGCGGACAACCCTTAATCTTCCAGCCGTCTTTAAACACCGGCCCCGGCGTCCCCCACGTCGCGCCCTTGTCCTCAGAAGCGGCCATGTAAATGTCCCGGATATCGCCCTTCTCCACATACCGCCACGCAATCAGCACGCGCCCATTCACAAACGCCCAGCTCACCCGGCAGCACGGGCAAACGTTGGTGCTCACGCGCACATTCTTCGCCCACGTCTTCCCGCCATCGGTCGATTTCGTCATGTAAATCGACGTCGTCCCGCCCGTCGCCCCGTCCGTCGTCGCGCGCCCGTCGCGCCCGTCCAACCACGCGATGTAGATCGTGCCATCCGGCGCCACCGCGGCCGTCTGAAACCCATGCGACGCAGGCTTCGTATCATCGTTCACCGTCACCGCCGGACTCCACGCCGTCCGCATCGTCCCGGCGCGCGAAAACCGGATCCCGCCCGACTCCGGGTTCTTCGGATCCCGCCCATTCCACACCGCATACATCGTCGACTCATCCGGCGACGTCAACAACTGCGGCGAATTCTCCCCGTGGTCATAGACCTCCCCGGGAACATGATTCACCTTCATGGTTTCCGCAAAACTCTCGCCCAAATCAAGCGACGACTGGAACACCAGATCCGCCCCGCCCCCCGGCGCCGGAACGGTCTTCACCAGCATCAATCCCTGCGCCCGCCGCGCATAAAACTTCGGGCTCTTCCCGGCGCCCAATGACTGCGCCTCCGGCTCAAACGAGGCCCGAAACCCCACCGGCCCGCCCTTCTCGGCAGCGCCAAGCAAAAACGCCGCGCAAGCGGCCACAGTCAAGCTCAGACGAAACATA
>CAMATG010000261.1 GCA_945860645.1 Candidatus Sulfopaludibacter sp. SbA3
CTCCCCCGATTCCCCATCCCGGCACTCCACCTCCGCCAGATTCACCCACGCATACGCCAACGATTGCCCCTCGCCGCTTCGCCCATACAACCCAATCAAAGCCCGCTGAATCCGCCGCGCCTCACCAAAATCCCGCGCCCACAGCGCAAAGATCCGTTCCCGTTCCAGGATCCGCGTCTGCGCCACATGGTCACTCACCAACGACGCATCCCCGCGCAACGCCGCCAAAATACGCCGCGCCTCGGCCAGCTCCCCCGTATCCGTCAACGCGTCCACCAACAGGAACTTCGCGCTCAACGTCTGGTCCCGATACCCGCCCCGTTCGTAATAAGCCAGCCCCGCCCGAATCAACGGCAGCGCCTCGGCCTGCTTCTTCTGCCGCATCGCCACCGAGGCTAACGACAGCTCCGCCCGCGCCTCCTGCGCCGCGCTCCGAGCGTCTTTTGCATACAATCTGGCCATCGTAAACTCGCCGCGAGCCTCCTCCAACTTGTATTGCGCCAGCAGCAGCGAACCCAGGTCATTTCTCCCTTGCGCCGCCAAAAACGCAAAGCCCTTTTCCTTCGCCAGCGCCCCACCCGCCTCCGCCCGCGCCCGCGCCTCCCCCATATCTCCCGCAAAAATCGCATTCCGCGCCAACGCAAACTGCAGCCGCGCCGACGTGTAGTCCAACCGCGCCGCCCGCGCCAACTCCAACGCGTCCTTCAGCGCCCGCCGCGAATCCCCCCAATTCTTCTCGTGCTGCAACGCCGCCGCCCGCCCCAGCCGCGCCTCGGCAATCCCCTCCACCTCACCCGCCGCCCGGAAAATCGCCTCCGCCCGCCCCAGCCGTTCCAGCGCCGGCGCCACTTTCCGTTGCCGCGCCATCAGCAACCCGCTCTGCAGCCACGCCGGTGCGTTCTCCGGAGCCTCTTGCAGCACCGCGTCCCAACACAGCAATGCCTGCTCAGGCTGCGTCTTCCCCTGAATCCGGCACCCGTCCACACGCCCGTCCGGCAACGCCCCAAACGCCCGCGCCGCCTCGGCGAACCGGCGCTGCGCCAGCAGTTTCGTCGCCTCCACCCGCGGCGTTCCTGGCAGCGCCAGCACAATGTCCTTGGCCTCCTCCACCCGGTCCAGTTCCAGCAGCGTCTCCGCCAGCCGCGCCCGCGCGTCCGTCGTCGTCTCCCGCCGCAATAGCCCCTCGGCCCGGTGCCACGCCCCTGCCCGCATCGCCCCCACCGCGGCCGCGGAAGTATTCGGCCGCGCCTCCCACCACCGCCACCCCACAAATCCCGCCGCCGCCAGCGTCAGTGCCCCGACGCCCGCCAATACATACCGCCGCCCCAACCGCACAGGCTCCAACGCCGCCACAATCTCCATCGCCCCGCCGTAGCGGTCCTCCGGCCGGTAGGCCAAACACCGCAGCACCACCTCGTCCCACCGCCGCGGCAGCCCCGCCTGCGACGCACTCGGCGCCGGCGGGGCCTCCCGGATCTTCTTCAGCGCAATCGCCACCGGCGTCGCCCCCGTCCATGGCACCACCCCCGTCACCAGTTCATACAGCACCACGCCAAACGAATACAGGTCCGCCCGTGGCCCCGCCGGCCGCTCTTCCATCTGCTCCGGAGCCATATACGTCGGCGTCCCCAAACCAATATTCGGCTCGGCCTGTTCAGACCGCACATTCCGCGCCAGTCCGAAATCGGTAATCACCGCCCGCCCCGCCCCGTCCAGCAGAATGTTGGCGGATTTAAAATCCCGATGCACAATCCCCAGATCGTGCGCCGCCGCCAGCCCAGCCGCCAACTGCCGCACCAGCCCCATCGCCGCCTCCGGCGCAAACGCCCCCTCCCGCGTCAGCCGCTCCCGCAAGCTCTCCCCCTCCACACACTCCATCGTGAAGTACGCCGAATCCCCCTCCACCCCGTAATCAAACACCCGGCACACGTTCGGATGGGTCACCCGCCGCAGCACCAGCAACTCCCGCCGGAACGCCTCCAGCGCCTGCGCATCCCGTGCCAGGTCCCCGCGCAGCGTCTTCAGCGCAACCGTGACGTCCAGCGTCTCGTCCCGCGCGCCATAGACCTCGCCCATCCCCCCAGCGCCGATGAACCGTTCAATCCGGTATCGTCCGCCCACCAAATCGCCTGTCGCGAAACGCCGCCCCTCGGGGTCCGGCGCAAAAAGCCCTGCCACATCGATCGCCATACTGGGTCACGCCAGTATACTTCGGCAGTCACCCCCTATCGCCGGGGTGTCCCGCCAAACCCGCCCTGTTGCCCGCCAAAGCCCCCAGGTTGCCCGCCAAACCCCTGCTGCCCGCCCCCAAAACCCGGCTGCCCCGGCATCTGCCCGCCCACCGTGCCCTGCGTCTGCCCCGGAAATTGCCCCATCGCGCCCTTTTCTTTCGAAGGGTCGTAGACGAACTCCCATTCTTTATAATTCGTCTTTTCCTTGTAGATCTTGATCCCCTCGGCGTCGTGCTTGCTCGCCACGCCGGCAATCCCTCCGCCCATCGCCTGCGCCCCGCCCATGCCGCCCTGAATATTCGCCAGCCCCTGCGGATTCGGCCGTGTCAGAATCTGCTGGATCATCTGTGTCGCCGGATTCACCGCAATCCCGTTCGGCGCTCCGCCGCCAAAACCACCCTGCCCCCCGGGAAGCGGCGGCCCGCCAAAACTATTGGAGCCACCCCCCGGCCGGAACGAGCCCTGTTGCAGTTGCGGCGATGGCTGCGGCCCCATCGCCGGGTTCAGCCCCGTGCCCCCGCTATACCCGCTGCCGAACGACGATCCGCCCGATACCGTCCCGCCCGCCTGCGAATTCGCCGCCTGTGTCGGATACTGCCCACTCGTGCCGAATTGCCCCGGCAGTCCCGGCACGCGCTGGATCGGCTGCCCGTTCGGCCCGATAATCGGCACCATGCTCTGCTGCTGCTGTTGAATAATCTGTTGCTGCATCTGCTGCTGCAGCATTTGCTGCTGTTGTAATGGTTCGCTGTTCAGCCTGGCGTCCGCAGGCGTTAACGCCGCCGGTGGAGGCGGCGCGCCCGCCGCGCCCGGCTGTTCGCTCGCCCGCCGGTTCAGCGCCTGCGCCACCCGGCCCTGCGTCGCATCGCCCGTCGATCCAAACGACGCGCCTTCACTCACAAAATTGTTCTCGCTCTTCGATTCCGGCGTCTCGCCGGGCTTGGCCTGTTTCTCCACCAGCGAATCGGTCAGCTTCATCCCATCGGTGTGGATCAGCCGCCATTCGTCCTTGCCCGTCATCGGGTCCAGATACCGCTTGCGCAGGAACCGCACCCCGTTGAAGCTTTCCAGCTCCTCAATCGTCTGCGGATACTTCTTGTTCTTCTTCGAAAACACCTTGATCGCGCGCACATACTGCTCGCCGCGTTCAATCAGCAACTCTTCCCGGTTCCGCTGCATCTCCAGCGCCAGCCGCGGCAACTCCAGGTAGAGCGACAACGCCATCATCGCCGTCAGCGCGAAGACGAAGATCAGCGCGTAGCCCCGTTCGGATTGTCGCCGCGTTACTCTCATTGGGATTGTTCGGTCAACGGCAGCGTCTGCTGCTGCTTATACTCGGTGTCTTCCACCACAACGCTATTTAGATTGACGCGTACCACCTTGTAGCGTTTCTTCACAATATCGCCTTCGTTGGCTACATACACGTCCTCCCCTTCCAGGAAGAACGCCCGCTTCAGCCCCGCCCGCGCCGAAGTGAAGCCGTAGAACTTCAGCGGAATCGGCGGCGCCTGCGGCTTCACCGGTGTCACGGGACCCGATGGCGGCTTCACCGGAGCAATAGCCACCGGCGGCGGCTTCACCGCGCCCGGGTTCACTTTGATCTTCCCCGGATCGGGCGCCTTCACCACCGGCGGCGGCGCCGTGCCGAAATCAAACAGCGGGCGTGAACCGCCCTGGATTTGGATCGAGCCAAGCTTTGCCAGAATATCGGTGCGCAGCGTCGGGTCAATCGTCGTCGGGTCCACCCGGTCCTCCACGCGGCGCGGCCGCAACACGGGCTTATATTCCAGGCTGGTCCGATTCCGGCCGTTCGGACGCGGCGCCGCCGCGTTCTTCGCCGCCACCGGCGTCACCGCCCGTGGCCCGGCCGATCCGGATACCGGCAACGGCGTCGCCACCGGCGCCGGTCCACGCTTGGCGTCGGACTTCGGACGGTCGTCGCTGCCCCCGCTGAACTGCAGGAACAGGGCCACCAACACCAGCCCAACCAGAATCGCGATCTGTTTCGGAGAAGCGCCTAATTTCATCGTCCGCCTCCTCTCCGAACCGCTGGCGTGGTTGCGCCTGGGGGCGGTGCCATGGGGCTCAGGGGCGAAGTCCCCGCCCCACGCGGCGTGGCTACCGGCGCGGCGGGCAGCGGCTTTGCCGGACTCGGCGCTTCCACCGGAGTCACCGGCTGCGCCACAGGCACACCGGGCTGCGCGACAGTCTCACCCCGAGGCTGCGTCAACGCCGCCAACTGCGCCGCCACCGGCGTCTCCCGGATAAACGTATTCAGCCGCAGCGAGATGTTCAACACGCCCGTGCCCTGCTGGGGCGACGCCGCCAGGCTTTCAATAATCACCAGCCGGTTGGCCTTGTCCAACTCGCGCAGGAAGTGCAGCAGGTCGGCGTAACTGCCCTCATAGCCGGCCGTGATGCTCACCATGCCCAGCTCGTCAGACCCCTCCACCTCTTCTTCGTTAAACGCCTGTTCCTTCGGCCGCACCCCGGCCGCCTTGGCCAGCGTGTTCAGTTCGCCAACCAGCGTCGAATAGGTCGTTGGCCGGCTCAGAAAGTACCGGCCCAAAAACTCATCGCCCTGCGTCCGCCCTTTGTCCACCTTCGCCGCCAGCTCTTTGCTGCGCTTCAGCACGGCCTGTTTCGATGACACCTGCCGCTGCAAATCCAGCAGTCGCGTCTCCATCTCATCGGCGGAGCCGCCAATCGGGCTGAACACAAACCACCCCGCCACCAGATTACACAGCAGCAGCGCGCCCAGCCCCACCCGCGCCGTCGTCCGCGGATCGTTCTTCTTCAGGCCCAACTGGCCCACCAGCGAGCCAATATTAAAGTTTCTGGGCATAATTCACACTCACGCGGCACCGGTACAGCGGCTCACTCTGCGACGGCGGCAGGCAATTCGCCACGCTCGGAACACTGAAAATCCCCGAGCCTTCCATCTTCTTCAGCAAATCGACCACCGGTTCCACCGTCTGCGCGCCCACCGTCATTTCCAGTTGAATATTGTTCTTCGGGTCCGTCTGCGGCCGAATCGCCACCAACCGCACGTTATGCGGCATCACGGACTCCAGATCCCCAAACAGCCTCGTCCAGCTCACGCCTTTCCGGACAATCAGGTTGTTCAGGAAGACGCTCCGTTCCAGCACATCGGCATTCTCCGCCTTGCGCATGGACGCCTCCACCGTCGACTGTTCCGTAGCCAACTTCGCCACCTGCGCCTCGGCCTGCTCGGTCGCCTCCAGCACATCCCGTTTCTGGTGCCGTTCATTGACGATCAGCGCCACCAACAGCCCAAACGTCAACACCAGCAGTCCGGCCAGCACCGAGGACGCAACAATCATCGCCCGATCGCGACGAAACGGCTCACTCGCCAAATTAATCGGATATCTCACCGCCCCACCCCCCCGATTTCCCCTAGGTGACTGTCACCAAGGAAATGTCCGATACCGCGCTCAGCCGTCATCACAGCCGCCCTCCTGCCGCCAGCCAGCCCAGCAGCCCCGCATTATGCGCCTGCGCCACGCCAAACGGCCCGTTCAACGCCTCCGCCCCCAACTCCGGCTCCAGCCACGTCGGGTCGAACCCCACCGCATACACGCTCTCCGGCTTCTTCCCCCACTCGTCTTCCAAATACGTCAACGTCGGCATCAGGTGTTCGGCAATCGCGTCTGGCGTGGCTTCCGGCAACTCAATCGTGCGCAACAACCGCAGCGCGCCGTTATCAGTCACCGCCAGCGCCAGCACCAGCCCGTTCAACTTCACCACCACCCGGCACCCCGTATTCGGCACCGCGTTCAACGCCGCCAGTATCGACCCCGTCACAAACCCCACATGCAGCCCCGCCGCCCGAAACGGCGCTTCATACCGAGCCAACGTCTCCAGCGACATCGAACTCGCAATCACATCCACCTTCTTCGACCCATGCCGCGGCTGCGCGAAATAGCTCACCGACGCCGAATCAATATCGAACGGCACCGCCTTCCGCAGCCGGAACTTCACCAGCGTCTCCTGCTCCTCGGTCTTGGCCGGGAACGAGTCGAAATCCAACACCGTCGTCCGCCCCGCGTAGTCCGGCAAAATCACAGCCGCTGTCCGCCGCTTCCGCCCCGATGCATCGCCGGTCACTTCCCGCACCGCCCGCGCCATCGATTCGGCCCGCAGAATGTTTTCCTCGCTCGGCGACACTCGCAGCGTGCCCGGCTCAAACGCCGTGAAGCCCTTGCCCTTCGGTGACGACCACGCCAACCCAGCCTCGGTCACTTCGAAGCCGAACTCCGGCGGCGGATCCGCCAGCAAGCCATTGAATTTGTCGATAAAGGACATGGGTTACTCGATGAACGTCACTTTGTTGATTTCCCGCAGCGTCGTAATGCCCGCCCGCACCCGCTCAATGGCCGACTCGCGCAGCGTCGTCATGCCCTCTTCGCGCGCCACCCGCTTGATCTCCGAAGCCGGGCGCTTTTCCAAAATCAGTTCCCGCATCCGTTCCGACAAATCCAGCAACTCGTGAATCGCCGACCGGCCGTGATACCCCGTCCCGCCGCACTCAAAGCACCCCGCGCCCTCGTAGAACGTCACGTCCCGGAAATCCTCCGGGTTCAGCCGGCTGTCGATGATCTCCTGATCGTCCACATGAACCGGCCGCTTGCAGTGGTCGCAGATCACCCGTACCAGCCGCTGCGCCAGAATGCAGTTCATCGCCGCCACAAAGTTGTAAGGCTCGACGCCCATGTTCAGGAACCGGCCCATCACGTCCAACACGTTATTCGCGTGGACCGTGGTGAACACCAAGTGGCCCGTCAGCGCGGCGTTAATGGCAATCTGCGCCGTCTCCTGATCGCGGATTTCGCCGACCAGAATCTTGTCCGGATCGTGACGCAAAATGGAGCGCAACCCGCGCGCGAACGTCAGCCCCTTTTTCTCGTTCACCGGGATCTGCGTAATGCCCTTCAACTGATACTCAACCGGGTCTTCAATCGTGACGATCTTGTCTTCGTCGTTCTTGATTTCGCTCAGCGCCGCGTACAGCGTCGTGGTCTTACCCGACCCCGTCGGCCCCGTCACCAGCACCATCCCGTACGGCTCTTTGATGTACCGCCGGAAGCGCGTCACGTCGTGGTCGCTGAAGCCAACGACGTCGAGCGTCAGCTTGGCGAACTTCTCCGACATCGACTCTTTATCCAGCACGCGCAACACCGAATCTTCGCCATGCACCGTGGGCATGATGGAGACGCGGAAATCGATCAGCCGCCCCTTGTAGCGCACCCGGAAACGGCCGTCCTGTGGCACGCGCCGCTCGGCGATGTCCAGTTCGCTCATGACCTTGATACGCGAAATGATCATCGAGTGCCAGTCTTTGGCAATCGGCGGCATGGCGTAGTGCAACACGCCGTCGATCCGGTACTTGATGACAACCTCGCCATCGCGCGTCTCGATATGGATATCCGACGCTCTCCGCTCGAGGGCGTTAAAGATCGTGGTATCCACAAGCTTGATGACCGGCGCAATCTCGTCCTGATCGGCCGAAATGCGGTCGATCGAAAGCGTCTCGTCCGGGTTCTCATCGTCGCCGCCAACGACATCGAGCGCGAAGCCCTCGGTGACTTCTTCCAATACCCGCTGCGACTGCTCGGTCTTCTTCAGCAGTTCGTTAATCTGATGGAGCGCGGCCACTTTCACCCGCAGCCGTTTCTTCAACAAAACCGATAGTTCGTCGATCAACTGCAGGTTCCGCGGATCGGCCACGGCGATGTCCAGAATCTCGCTCCCGCCAGGCGTTTTTTCCAGCGCCACCGGGACGAAGTTGTAGCGGAACATCATGTCCACCGGAAC
>CAMATG010000262.1 GCA_945860645.1 Candidatus Sulfopaludibacter sp. SbA3
CGTGCTGGGTGTAGGCGATGGGCCGGTCGAGCGCGGTGAGATTCTCGACGGTTTCGTGGAAGTGGACTCGTTCGCCTTCGAGCTTCAGCACGCGCGCGAACGCCAGACCGTGGAGCGGGAGGGTGGCGCTGGTCGTCAATGCGCCATTGGCTTCCGTTATCGCGAATGGCGCCACGGAGCCCTCTCCGTGGGTGGTCATGCCGGCGGCGGCTTCTTCGGGGGTGGGGCCGCCGAAGAGGTCGAGACAGAGGTTGTGACCGTGGATGCCGGAGAGGAGTTTCGATTCGGCGTCGGCACCGTATTCGGGGTGCTTGGCCGCGTTGTAAACGGACGGCTCAATGGTTGACCAGGGAGGAACCCAGAGGGGGTTCACTCCCGATTTCTTGTGCAGGATTTCGGCAACATGGCCGCCCTCCCGTAGTACCGTGATGCGCAGCGCTTCGTTTTCAATCGTCGCGGCGGCGCGCTCCCGAAAGCGGGTGAGCGGCATCGGCGGTTATCCTTTTTTGACAGGCGGCACGGGCTTGGCGTCCGGGTTGCCCAGCGTGTCGATTTCCTTGCGCCATACGCGCCGTTCTTCCTTCATCGACAGGTTCGAGAGGATGACGGCGGCCGAATCGGAGAGGCCGATTTCGAGGTTGGCTTTGGGCTTGGCGCCGGTGCGGATGCAGTCCCAGAACTCGATCATCTGCTGGTCTACCGGGTTCTTGTCTTCTTCGGGGACCATGACGCCCTTCGAATACAGCCAGCGGCGGGCGAACTTCAGCTCCTTCTGCATGAAGCTGTCCTGTTCGGAGATTTCGTCCTTGCTGAGCAGGATGGGGAGGGCTTTGGCGCCTTTGCCGGTGGAGGCGAGGGAGGCGCTGGCGACGGCGGCTTTGGAGGTGCCGGCGGCCGGCGTTTTCTTGGCCGGTTCGCGGTACCAGATGCCGAGCGCTGGTTCTTCGTCGGTGCCGACGGTGATGTGGATCGTGCCTTCGGTGCCCATGATCAGTTCGCCGAACTGGGCGCGGGCGCCACCGAAGAGCGGCAGGTGCTGGTTGGTGGAGATGTAGGAGGACATCAGGCGCTGGCCCTTGGGGTAGCGGAAGATGAGCTGGACGCTGTCGAAAACGTCGCGGCCGTCCTTGAAGTAATCGATGCCGCCGACGCCGTTGACGGTTTCAAAGTGGGAGCCGAACATCCAGTCGGCGATGTCCATTTGGTGGGAGCCGAGTTCGGCGACGAGGCCGCCGGAGTACTTGGACATGAGGCGCCAGTTGGCTTCTTCGCCGCGGGGGTCGTTCTTCTTCATCGTCCAGGTTTGGCTGGGGACGTTGATGAGGTTGCGGTGCCACTGGGAGTAGACGTTGGTGACGTCGCCGAGGAGACCCTTTTCCACCATTTGGCGGGCGGTTTGATAGAAGCGGGAGTAGCGGCGCTGGAGGCCGACTTGGAGGACCTGCTTCGGCCGTTCGTTCACCATTTTGCGGAGCATGTGGATCTCTTCGGGCTTGTGCACGAGAGATTTTTCGCAGAAAACATGCTTGCCGGCGAGGAGGGCGTCGCGGGTGATGGGGAAGTGGGTGGAGAGCGGCGTGGCGATGAGGACCGCGTCGATGTCGTTGCGGTTGAGGATTTCGCGGTAATCCTTGTAGCCTTTGGGCTTGTCCTTGGAGCTGTTGACGCCTTTGTCGAGATTGGGCTGATAGATGTCGCAGGAGGCCAAGAGGCGGCCGCCGTCGAGCCCGTTCAGGTGGGTGATGTGATATTGACCGCGGCCGCCGGTGCCGATGATGGCCATTTGGACCTGGCTGTTGGCGGCTTTCACCTTTTGAATCCAGGGCGCGCCGATGATGGCGGCGGCGGCTGTGGCGCCGACGGCCAACTTGGCCGCGTCGCGGCGGGTTAGATCGGGCTGTTCTGTACTCTTGTGCTCAGGCATGGCACTCACCTCGCGTTTGTCGACTTGTCGAACCCACCATTATATGGCAATGATTCGAATTCGTCTTATCCATTGGAAGCAGGAGGAGTGCGCGGAGCGGGCGGCGGTTTTGGAGAAGCTGGGGTATGGGGTGGACTTTTCGGTTATGCAGAGCGCTTCGATGAAGGAATTTCGGGAGAATCCGCCGGATGTGGTGGTGATTGACCTGGGGCGGCTGCCGGCGCATGGGCTGGAGGTGGGGACGTTTTTGCGGGGGAGCAAATCGACGCGGCTGATTCCGTTGGTGTTTGTGGGGGGGATTGCGGAGAAGGTGGAGAGGGTGAAGACTGCATTGCCGGATGCGCGGTTTACTACGTACGAAAAGATCGGGCCGGTGTTGGCGGATGTGTTGGCTGGTGGGCCGTTGCGGGAGGCTGTTGTGCCGGCAGCGCGGCCGGCGGCGCCGTTGGGGAAGAAGTTGGGGGTGAAGGAGGCGGGGGTGCGGTTGGTGAATGGGCCGTCGGGGTTTGAGAAGTTGCTGCCGGGGGTTGTTTTTGGGGGAAAGGCGGGGTTGACGTTGTGGTTTGTGGGGTCGTTGGGGGAGTATCGGTCGGCTTTGGCGGGGATTCGGGCGAGGGCGGAGGAGGGGGGCGTTTGGGTGATCTGGCCGAAGACGCGGCCGGGGGTGAAGCCGGATGTTAATGGGAATTTGGTGCGGGAGTTGGCGTTGGAGGTGGGGCTGGTGGATTTTAAGATTTGCGCGGTGGATGAGGTGTGGAGCGGGATGCGGTTTGCGGTTAGGAAGTGAAGGATTTTAGGAAGTTGAGGAGGGGGGCGAAGGCGGGGTTGGCGGGGTTGGCTAGGTTTTCTTGGCTTACCCAATTCAGGCTCTGCATGGTATCGGGATCGTGAAGCATGAGGAAAGTTCGCATGCGGAATTTGGAGGGGCTACTGATTTTGACGGCAGTGTTGTTGACGCACTCGACAAAATCGTCGATGCATTGACGTTCGGGGCGGGGCTCGGTGGCGGATAGAAAAAGATCTTCCAGCATGCCTGGCCCTTCGGAGGGAACGATGCAGAAATCCGTGGGGCGGGAGATTGAGCGCAAGATATCGGCGCAACTGCGGCGGGCGGCGTCAGGATCCTCGTCGGCATCGCGGACGATTCCGACACGCTGAACGATTTCGTTGAAATTTGCCTGGACACTGACGGCGCTTATGCGCTTTCGGAAGTTGTTTTTCCCCTCGACGTTGTATACCTCGACTGATTCGATGCCGAGGTGCTGAAGCAGGAGTTCAACGACGGCTTTGTCGTCTTTTCCTTCGACGAAGAGGAGGTATGGTTTCTCCAGCGGCTGTTGGGTCATCGGACTTCCAGGTTGGCCTCGATGGAGGTTTGCATCTGCTCATGGGAGTAGGCGACGGCGCGGCCGACTCCATTTTTCTGTTCGATGCGGAAGTAGCCATAGTCGTAGTCCGCGGCATTGGCAGCTTCATGGGCGGCGACTGCACATTCGTGGCTGTGGGTAACGGCGAAGACTTGGACGTTGTACTGTTTTGCGAGTTTGTGGATTAATTCCCAGACTTTGGGGAGGACGGAGTAGTGGAAGCCGTTTTCGATTTCGTCGATGAGGACCACGCCGCCTTCGCCACGCCTCATTTCAAGCGCCAGTTGGAAGAGTCTGCCTGCGCCGTCCCCAAGTACAGAAAGGGGCAATAGCCTGCGCCTGGCTACGTCGGCGTACATCACCGCATAGCCGTCTGAAAAATTAGTCTTCAGGTCTGTGATGCGGGGGTCAATAATCTTGAGTGCATCGAGAGTGGATTTCTGGGATTTATCCAGTTCGAGGCTGTTGTAGTATTCTGCGAGTTCCCGTGGGTCAGGTTTTGCACCGGCAAAAAGGATGCGCGGGTCTGTAGAGTGTGCCCGCTGAGGGAAGTCAATCGTCTTGCCCTTTACGAGGAGAAAATCTCGCGGACGGGGAGACAGGTGAAGCTTCCTTGTAACTAGAACGTCAGCCGCATCTGTATTGAACACGTTCAATGCAGTTCGGTCCGCATCAGTGAGAGTGGTCGAGATTTCGAGTTTGCTCTCGCTGCCGGTCTCATTGGTTCCGACAATCTGGATGTCAGCCTCAACCTCCAGATCGTGGAAGAGAGTCGCCCACGGCATCGTCCGCTGGCTGAAACGTTCAATCCGATTCGAGGCGAGCCCACGCGCTTCAAAGAGGCGCTCTACGCGCCGTGCATCGTTGCTCCCCCACCAGAGATACACCGCTTCGAGCACCGAGGTCTTGCCGGAGTTGTTGCGGCCGGTGAAGAGGTTGACGCGCTTCAGGCCTTCGATTTCCAGGGTCTCAAATGCCCGGAAGTTCTTGATGCTCAGTGAGGTGTACATGGCGTCCGCACCCCATTATTGCCCATGTTCGAGGGGGCTTTCGGCGCCGCGGGAGGCCCACTCGGCGCCGGCGAGGACGATCATCGAGGCCAGGAAGCTGACCAGCACGATGATTACCGCCCAATAGAACGGGCCGTATTCGATTTGGAGCTTGCGGAGGAACGTTGGCCAGATCCACTTCATGAGGTATTTGAACGCCTCCAGCACGATGCCGACTACGATGGCGATGGGGACGACGCGCTGCCAGGGGACTTTCGTGTTGGGGAGGATCCAATAGATGAGGAACAGGGCCAGCATGAGGACGGGCATGGCGGCCATTTTGAAGAAGAAGATGCTGGTCCAGGTGGCGGTTTTGCCGACGAGGGTGCTGTCGGCACCCTTGAGGAATTCGTAGTTGAGGGCGCTCAGGATGATCGACAAGAGGGCTAGCGAACCACAGGCGAAGATGAGGCCCATGCTGACTAGCTGGTTCATTAGGAAACTGCGATGTTTTTTGACGCCCCAGCATTTGTTGAGGGCGACTTCCATGGGCTCGAAGATGCCGTTGGCGGTGAAGAGGAGCAGGAAGAGGGAGGTGTAGCTGAAGTGGGAGAAGCGGTTGGGGATCCAGTTGATGCCGCTGCGGATTTGGGTTTCGACTTCCTTGCCGAAGAGGTCGCTCATGGCGAAGTAGACGGCTTGTTCGGCGGTGTCCCAGCCGATGGAGCGGCAGAACCAGACCAGTACGAGGAGGAAGGGGAAGAAGCTTAACAGGACGTTGGCGGCGATGGAGAAGCCGAAGACGTGGACTTCGACTTCCATCCAATATTTGAGCGTGGGCCAGAAGGGGCGGAGGAGGCGCATTATGTTGCTGACGTTTCCTGGAGGCGGTGGTGTTCGGCTTGTATCTTGTGGAGCAGGGCGCGGAGCGAAGCAAGGCAGGGAGCCGTGAGGACTCCCGCGTATTCGCTGGACTGAAGCGCATACACGATGCCTGTTTTATAACCGCGAAGCGAGCAGTTCAAAACCAATTGGAGACGGATTTTGTTCCAGCGGGCTTCGTTGAATTTCGCGGCCTGCGGCAGGTTGGTTTCCAGACAACCGCGGATGTCGCCCCAGCAGGGTTGGGTGCCAACACAATCTTCGATTGCTTCCAGGATGACATCCTCCAGGGCGCCGGTATCGCGGCCAATGGGGATGCATTCGACAAGAACGCTCGGCGGGCCCGGAGCGAATTCGCTGGGATTGGCCGGGACCGGGAGTTTGGCTTCGTGGAAGGCGTCGCGGAGTTCTTTCAGCGACGACTCCCGTGAGTTATCGGCGTCGGCGATGAGGGAGATGGTCCTTATGGCCTCGAACCCTTCGGATTTGCGCTCGGCATTGAGGAATGGCTTGAAGTTCACTTTCGAGCCGACAGCGTGGACTTGTACATTCGTGATGCCCTCGGCTGCGAGCAACTGCTGGACCACAAATTGGTCGTCATAGCCTTCGACAAGTATCAGATTCGGCTGAACCGCTTCGAATTTCTTCTCTGCCATAGGCGTTACCGAATCTCGACCAGCATGTCTTCGGCGTCGCGGAGTTCGGCGCCGGAATATGGGATAGCAACATGACCGGTCTCTTTGCGGGAGATGCGCAGGTAACGCAGGTCCGCTATGTCCTGCTCGGCGGCGCTGAGGATGGCTTCCCGGCTGTGCGTGGTGCAGATGAGCTGGCGGTTCTTTTGCTTGCAGGCTTCAGCGACACCGCGCCAGAGGGCGCCGAGGAATTTGTAGTGAACGCCGTTTTCGATTTCGTCGACCAACCAGACTCCGCCCTCTTCGGCGAGGCCGGCGAGGAGGATGCGAAGGACGCGGACGGCGCCATCGCCCAGGAGGGACACGGGGATGAGTTTCGGCCTTCCGGTGTCGGCGTAGAGTCGTGCCTTTTTGTTCTTCGACAGCGAAACGAGTTTATTTAGGCCAGGGACGATTTCCCGCATCACTTCCACTACGAACGATTCGCGGCGCTCCTGTACGGCGACGCTGAACAGGTCGGCCAGGTCTTTCTGCTGGACTTGGCCGGTATCGTCGCCAGCCCAGATGGCGGCACAAGGAGAGATTGGCGGGAGGGAGGCGGTCCAGCCCCAGGTTCCGTCTGGAACTGGGTGGATTAACGATTCCAAGTGAACGGCGGCCCCACGGTTCGAGCTGATCAGGAGAAGACGAGCTTCGTTGATCCATTGCTGTAGGGAGAAGACGTAACTGGGATTCTGCGCGAGCAGGTTCGCCTGATTGGTCTTGGCGATGGGGAAGTTGGTTTCGTAGGTAACTGAGATTTGATTCTGCGAGTAGATGCCTGTGAAGCGGGCCGGTTCGTTGTTGACGAAGTCACAGAAAAGACTTTCCCAAGGACTCTCCACGCCGGACGACTGCGGGGTGTTTTGGGAGGGCAGCATGTCGATGCCGCGACGGGAGTTGTGGAACGCTGCTCGCAGTGGCTCTGGCGCGAGGAACAGTTCGACGGCTTCCAAGACCGTGGATTTGCCGGAACCGTTACGGCCGCCGAGAATGTTCACTTGCCCGAACTGATCGAGACGGAGGTTCCGAATCGAGCGGAAGTTTTCGACTTGGAGTTCGGAGAGCATGCGTAGGGACTGTTTCTATGATGCTACGCCATCTGCTAGATTTCTCCCTTTTTCATGCGGTCGGCGAGGCGTTCGCTGGAGCGCATGGCGAGGGCGAGGATGGTGAGTGTCGGGTTTTGGTTGCCGGCGGTAACGAACGGCGCGGCGTCGTTGATGAGCAGGTTCGGCACGTCGTGGGTGACGTTCCAGGGGGTGACCACTGACGTCTTCGGGTCCGTTCCCATGCGGGCCGTGCCGACGTAGTGGATGCTGTGGCCGTAGCTCATGGGCTTGGGGTTGCGGGGCTTCAGATACTCGGCTCCGGCGCGGACTAGCAGTTCTTCGCCGACGCCCATCATGTCGCGGAACATGGCGTCTTCGTTTTCGTGCCAGGCGTAGTGGAAACGCACGCCGGGGATGCCGGCGTCGTCCTTCAACGTTTCGTCGACTTCGATGCGGTTGTCCTTATACGGAAGGACTTCGCCTTGGAAGAGCACGCTGACGCCGGCGGTGTGATACTCGCGGATGGTCTTCTTCCAGTCCTGGCCGAAGCCGGGGAGTTGTTTGCCGACGAAGGTGGTTTCGCCCATGCCGCCGTTGGGGAAGATCTGGTAGCCGCGGATGAACTTTTTGCCGCGCCAGTTCTTCGTCATGTCGGGGATGAACGAGTGGGCGCCGTTGCCGTCCTCATTGCGGATGTTGCGGCCCATCAGTTGGGGGAGATAGCCGCCGATGGAGGCGTAGAGGTGTTCGGATAGGTAGCGGCCTACGAGGCCTGAGCTGTTGGCTACTTTTGAGTTCAGGAGGATGTGGGCGGATTCGATGGCGCCGGCGGCGAGGACGAACACCTTGGCTTGGATGTCTTTGTAGGAGCGGGCCACCGTGTCGTAATAATGCACGTTGGCGGCGCGGCCCTCCTTCACTTCGACGCTGCGGGCGCGGGCGTTGGGGATCAGCGTCAGGCGGCCTGTTTTCTCCGCCGCTTCGACGAAGACGCGGAGGGAATCGAATTTCGAACCTGAGTCGCAACCGAGCCAGCAGGGGCCGCAGTAGTGGCACGCGGGGCGGCCGTTGTGATCCTTGGTGAGAATGGCCTTCGGCACGGGGATCATCTTCAGGCCGCGGGACATGCCGCCGCAGACCTTGGCGAATTCGAGTTCGGCGG
>CAMATG010000263.1 GCA_945860645.1 Candidatus Sulfopaludibacter sp. SbA3
TGCTCTTCGGTCAACGCTCCCGGACCCGCCCCGGATCCGCCCGCCATCGCCTGCCGCCGGAACTGCGCCATCGCCACAGCATCGCTCCGAAAGCCGTTCAGAAACTGCGTGGCTGCCTTCAGGTCCCAACGCATCCGAACGTCTTCCCGCCGGAAGAACTGATATTCCCGTCCGCGACCGAATCGAATCAAGCTCATCTAGGCCCCAGGAAAAATAGTCCCCTCAGTATACACCCCACCTAGCTCAGTTCCCCATACCGGTTCACCGGCCCGCCCTCCAGGATCTCGTTCCAGTGCGCAAAGTACTCCGGCGCCAGACGGTAGCCGCCATGCGTCTTCACCCGCGCCGAACAATCCACCACGTACACATTCGGCGTCTTCTCCAGCGTCACTGCCTTGCTCCGCGGCCCCTTCAACCCCAGCGCCGCGTGAATGCCACCCACCACATCCCCCACCCAGAACCCCGATTTCAATACCGGGTCATTCTTCGAAAAATACACAAAACACCGGTTACAGGACGCCACCGATCCCCCAAACGCCGCCCCTGGCTCCAGGCAGTGATGATCCACCGCCGGTGCCGTCAGCATCAGATTGTCCACAAACACCTTCGCCGGATCCGCCAGCGCCTTCAGCGCCACCCGCGCCCCCAGGCTGTGCGTCTGCACATCCACGCTCAGCGCCACCGGCCGCAATGCATTGATCAAATCCCGCAAAAACGGCGCCGACCGGTTCGCCTTCGGTACCGCCCCAAAATACCCCGCCGGCGTCCGCGATCCCGGCCACGTAAACCCAACCACCAGTCCATACGCCGCCTTCGTCTGCACCCCCGTCACCAGCTCCCAATACGATTTGGAGACGTTCGCAATCGGGTTGTTGAACCCATGCACCAGCACGCAAACATGCTTGTTGGTAGCCGCCTTCACCACCACATCCAAGTCAATATCCTGAAATTTCGTGTGGTCCCCGGGCTGCGTATAATTGCGGCACCGGTTCGTTTTCGCAACCACGATGTTCGAATCAAAATTCTTACGGCAACTCACAACGTACATAGCGGGAGTCTCCTTAAAGTTTATGACGGTCCCAAAAGCTGTATATCCGGCCGCGCGGCGCGCAACTGCGCCACGCCGTCCAGTGTAACGCGTGTGCCCTCCAGCGCAACCACCCGCAGCGATTTCATTCCAATCAACACCGGCACCACCGCGTCATCAATGTTCTTGGCCAACGCCAATCGCAACTCCCGCAGTTGCCCCAGCCCCGCCAGCGCTCGCACCCCCGCCGCATTCACCGGCGTCCGGCTCAAGTCCAACTTCTCCAACTTCCGCAGCCCCGCCAACTTCTCCAACCCATCCAAAGACTGCCGCTGTTCTTCCTTCAACCCCGGCTTATCCGCCCCAATGTCATTCAAAACCGCCCCGCTCAAGTTCAGCGATTCCAGCCCCTCCAACGTGCCCAACTCCCCCAGCACCGCCGCGCTCAGCGTCAACCCCCAGTGCCCCGAATCCACCCGCTGCATCCCGCTCAAGTCCAAATGCCGCAACGCAGGCAAGGCCTTTAGGGATGACAACGCCACCACTCCAATCCGAGTCCCGCCCATCGAGAGCCATTCCAGCCCTGGCAACTCTGCGAGCATCTCCACGCCGCTGTCATCGATCTGCGAATAGCTAACGTCCAACCGCCGCAAACCCACTAACTTGGAAACCGGCTCAAACACCCTGCTGGTGACCCTGGTCCCCCGCAAATTCAGCCGTTCCAGCTTCTGTAACCCCGACAGCGCCGCCACACCGTCGTCAGTAAAAAACTCCGCAAAATAAAGGTCCAACTCCCGCAGATCCCGCAATCCCCTAAGTCGTTCCAGCCCCGCATCCGTAATCCGGGTTTGCCCAAGGTGCAACCGTTCCAACCGAGCCATCCCAGCCACCCGATCCAGATCCCCATCGGTAGTCCAGGAAGCCGACAAATCCAGCGCCGCCTGCCCCCAAGCCATCCCCAAAAACACCAAAACAACCCCAGCTTTCCCTGGGTACCGGGTAACCGGGAACTTCCGTAATTTAGGAATCACCCGGTCCATCCCCCTCACGCCCACCCCCCAACCCACCCCAGACTTCTCTTGGTACCGGGTAACCAGCAAACTCCGTAATTTAGGAATACTCCGACCCGCCCACTCATGCACTCCCCCCAAAAAACAAGATTCCCCAGGGCGCCATGACACCTGCAAGCCCCTGAATCTCGGAATTCCCCGGCCCCTCTCCCTCACAGCGTCCTCCCCACCCACCCGCACTTCCCCTAGCTGTCGTGCCATCAGCAACCCCCGTAGCTCCAGAATCCTCCTTCCCGCCCACCCCAGTTTTCCCCTGGAGCCGTGCTACCGGAAAACCCCGCAATTCCGGAATTCCCCGACCCATTCCGCTCACGCCCGCCTCCGATGCGGCATACCTGCCTCCTTGTCCCAAATCACCCGCACCCCCCGCCCGCGCAACTTCGCCTCACCCGCCCCGGTCACCAGCGAATGATACAAGTTCACATCCTTTAACTTACCCATCTTCCCCAATAACTCAATTGCCGCATCCGTCACATGCGTACTGTCCAGATTCAACGAAACCAGCTCCCCCAGACCCACTAACTTCCCCAACCCCTCATCATCCAACTCCGCATACGAAATATCCAAACTCACCAACCCCGTCAACCCCGCTAAATACCCAATCCCCGCATTCGAAATCCGCGTCCGCGCCAAATCCAAATGCCGCAAACCCCTCATCCCCGCCAGCTTCCGCGCGAGAATCAAATCGCTAATCCGAGCATCCCGCAACGACAGCCGCCGCAACCCCGTAAACTTCTCCAACGGCGCATCATCCCCCACATCCGCCGCCGAGAAGTCCAATTCCTCTAGCCCCAATCCAACTAACTTTCCCAACCCCGCCCCTGTAACATCACTCTCCGCCAAAACCAACCGTCGCAACTTACTCAAACGCGCCACTCCATCCATCGCCCCATCCCCCACCGGAGCCCCCAGCAAATGCAACTCCTCCAACGCCGCCCCCGCCGGCCACCCCGCAAACGCCATCCCCTCCACGTAGGTATTGTCCAACCGCAGCCTCTTCAACCCCCGCAACGCCCCCAGCGCCGCCAACCCGGTATCAGAAACCTGCGTCCCGTTCAGCGTCAACTCCTCCAATGTCCCCACCCCGCCCAACACCCCCATCGCCCCATCCCCCAACTCCGTCGCCTCCAAGTCCAACACCCGCAGACCTGGAATCCGCGCCACCGCCGCCACGGCCAACTCATTCAACGGTACCCCCCGCAACGAAACATACCCCTCCGCTAACCGCGCCGTCCCGCCAATCGCCCGCACCCATGCCGCCAACGCGCCGCCATCCTGACCCTTCGGAGGCACAGCTTTCGATATCGCCCGCCCGCCGCCCCCTGCGAACTGCACCCGCGCCCGCGGCAATGCCGCCCGCAACGCGTCATACCCGGAAGCCGTCACCCGCGTATACCGCACGTCAATATCCCGCAATTGACTCAACTTACTAAGCCGCGCCAAGCCAGCATTCGAAATCTTAGTCCGATACAAATTCAATGACTCCAACCCAACTAACTTCTCAATCGTCTCCACCGCCGCGTCCGTAATCGAAGTCCCTTGCAAATCCAACCGCCGCAGCCCCTTCAACCCCGCCAGAAAAACAATCCCCTCATCCCGCACCGCCGTCCCATGCAAATCCAGATCCTCCAGCGCCGTCAACCCAGCCAGCGGCGCCAAATCCGCAACAAACGTATCCCCCGCCCACAATCGCCGCAGCCCCTTCATCCCCGCCAAACCCCGCAAATCCGCCAACGGGCACAGCGTCACATCCAGCGACTCCAAATGAACGAAATGCCGCAACCCCGGCCCCTTCACCTCCGCCTGCCGCAGCGCCAACTCCCGCAATCCGGTCAACGAACGGATCTCCTCCAACCCCGAATCCCGAAACCGGATCCGGTCCAGAAAATGGTCACTGAAAGTCAATTTCTCCAACCCCGAAACCGGCGCCAGAAACTTCAGTAACTGACTAAGATCCTTCCCCCCGTCCGCATTCCGGTTCCACAAAGGACCCGGCAGTCGTAATTCGCGCAACCCGCGCAACCCGGTCATTCGCTCCAGGTCCTCCGGCACGGCGTTCACCGCCACCCAGTCCACCATCTGTAACTCGAAATCCCCCGCCGGCAACTCCGTCACGTCGGAAACAACCCGCCCGCCAATCCCCACACGCCCGCCCTCCAGCAGCGTCCACCGCGCCACCGCCCGGTCCGCCGGTCCGCCCAGCGCCGCCAATCCGAAAACCAGCCACGCCCAAGCCCGCATCATACAATCTCGCTTAGCTTGCGCTCCGCCGTCGGGAACGCCTTCACCTGCGCGCCCATCACCTCATTCGCCACCGTCAAATACAAATCACCCAGCGTCCCCGTCGTCCGCGTGTGCAACCCCGTCTTCCACCCACCCGCATGACCCGCCAAAATCAAAGCCAAATTGTTGTTCTTATGCGCATTTGCCTCCGCGTGCTCATGCACAAATACCAACGCCGTATTGTCCAACAGCGTCTTCTCCCCCTCCGCCGTCGCCTTCAATTTCCCCAGCAAATACGCGAATTCCTCCACATGCCAGCGGCAAATGTCGCGTAATGTCCGCATCCCCCGCGGCGTTTCGACATCCCCATGCGTATACTCATGATGCCGCTGCGCCGTATGTCCCAGCCACGGGAACCGCGTCAACCCCTGGCACTTAGTCAGCATATAGGAAGCCACGTGCGTCTGCTGCGACGCCAGCGCGTGCACCAGTAAGTCGCTCTGTAACTTCGCAATCCGCGGATAGTCCCGCAAATCGACAGCCTCCGCCGGCCGCTCCACCGCCTTCTGATATTCCGGCGGCAGCGTTGCAATCGAGGTTTCCAACTCCCGCACCGATTGCAAATACTCGTCCATCTTGCGTTTGTCCGAAGCCCCCAGCCGCCCCTGTAACGCCGCCGTCTGCTCCTTCACCGCGTCCAAAATACTCTTCTGCCGCGTCACCCACGCCGCGTCCTTCACCCCAAACAACCGGTCAAACAACCGGTGCGGAATCATCTCCGGAGGCAGCGGCCGGTCCCGGTCCGCCCAGCTCAAGTTACGCTGAATACTCTCGCCAAATGACTCCTGGCACACCCCAACTTGTAACGACCGGAACCGTGTCTCCCCGCCAATCTTCTGCGCAATCACCTGGTCAATTGACGGCCCGCCCGCCCCGCGCCCCGTATAGGTCTTGCACGAAACCACCGCGCTCATCGAAGGGTAATGGCTGTTCCCCGGCCCCGGCAGCCGCGCCGCCGCGCTGTCCAGTCCCGTCACCACATGCATGTCCTCGCGATACGCCGCCAGCGGCTGCAAACACGACGGCATCGCGTAATCCGCCCCCGTCTCCCGAGGCACCCAATACTTCTCCGGAATCCCGTTCCCGTTGAACCAAAATACAAACCGCTTCGGCACCGCCTTCGCAACGCCCGCCGCATACGCCGTCCCGCTCGTATTGAACATCGCCTCCAACGGCGGCAATCCAATGCGAATCACGGATCCCGCAACACCCACCCCGCGCAGGAAACTCCGCCGGTTCAACTTAGTATCAATTCCCATGCAACGACTCCTCTAAAAACGGGCGTGAAGTAACTACGGCTAACATCAGTTCCCGGAACCGGAAACCCGATTTCACAAACCGGTCATAAGCCTCGTCCAAATGCGGCCGGTCGGCCTCGGTCTCGGCTCTGCCTGTAGCATAACGGAAAAACTGCTTCACCACGCAACGCTGGCACGCTGGCGTCGCCGCCAATATCCGCCCCGCTTCCGCCGGGTTCGAAAAGTCCGAATTCGGCAACCCCAATATCGTCGCCCGCGTGTCCACCGAAATCGCCACCGGCACCCCGTCCCGCCGCACGTTCTTCTTGGTCGTATCCACCGGCGGATACACCAGCGCAATCTGCTTTTCCCGGTAGCGCCCAATCGCGTCAAACTGCTCAAATCCAAACCCAATCGGGTCCACCAACCGGTGACACGACGCACACGTCGGCGACGACAAATGTCCCGCCAGCCGCTCCCGGTTCGTGATCGGCTTCTCATCGGAAATCACCGGCAGTGTCGTACTAACCCCCGGCGGCGGTGGCGGCACCATCTGACACAAAAAGTGTTCCCGCACAAACAACCCCCGCTCCGTCGGCGCCGTCTCGGCCGGCTTCGAAGTCACTGTCAAAAAGGAGGCATGTCCCAAAACTCCCGCCCGCTTCCCGCCCGCCGGAAACCGAACCATTCCGAACTCACTCGCCGGCGCCGGAACTTCATACAGCCCCGCCAGCGAGTAACTCAAAAAGCTATACTCCGCCGTAAAAAACTCAAGAAACGATTTATCCTCCCACACTAAGTGGCCGAACAAACGACTCGTCTCCTCTAACATGGCCCCAATCAATTCCGCCCCGAACTCCGGATACAACTTACGCTCGCGCAGCGCGCCCTTCACCCGGTCAAACCGCAGCCATTCCGCCAAAAACTGATTCATCGCCAGTCGCGCCCGCCCATCGGCCATCAACCGCCGCGCCTGCGCCTCAATCTGCGCCCGCGTGCCCAGTTGCCCCCGCGCCGCCGCCTCCCGCAACGCCGCATCCGGAGCCGTATCCCACAGCAAATACGACAACCGCGAAGCCGTCGCCCACTGCCCCGTCCCCGTATGAAACAAAAATGCAGGCGACTGCAACATCGCCTCCACCACCGTCACCGCGTCAAAATCCGTCCCCAGTAACTTAACAAAACTCGTAACCTCCCGCTCCGTCAACGGCCGCCGAAAGGCCCGTTCCCCAAACGAGCGGACAAACTCCGCCCCACACCCCGGCCGCGCCTTGTCACAAAGAATCAGCCGAGCCAATGCCCCCGACCGCGCCGCATTCCGCGCCAATTTCCCCGCCGCCCGCGCATAATCCTCCGCCATCAACGGCGAAATACTCTGCCCCGCCGCCTGGTTCGTAAACCCGTTAACCACGTCCTCCGGCGGAAACTGGTTCGCCGGCCGCGTCCGGTCACCCAGCAAATCGGCCACCGTATTGTTGTACTGCGCGTGCGTCAGCCGCCGCATCACCACCGTCAATGCCCGCGCCGCCGCCGGCCGCTCCCCAACGCCCTCGGGCAGGGAAGCCAGATACCCCGCCCACCCCCGCAGCGCCGCCTCCCCCTCAGATCCCTTGGCCAACCGCTCGCCCCCGGCATGCGCCACCCGATTCGTCGGCTTTAACACCAACAACGACTCCTCCGGCCGCTCCCGCCGCACCAGTCGCCGCATCCCCATCCCAGCCCGCAAAATCTCGTCCGACCCCGCCCCGTCCCCAGGAAAAATCAAACGGCTCGCCGACGCCACCCCGTTCTCGTTATGACACCCCTTGCACCCCGCGCGGTCCAGATACGGGTACACCTTCCCCACAAAATCCGGGACCTGCGCCGCCAGCGGAATCATCAAAACCAGCCCGATAAATCGCATGGGAACCGGTCTACAGCCTATCAAATTTTGATACGATCCCCCCATGCGTCTCTGCCTCATCCTGAGCGCCGGCCTCCTCGCCGCCGCCGATGGCAAACTCCTCCCCCTGCTCACCCAACACTGCGGCGCCTGCCACACGGGCTCCCAGGCGCAGGGCGGCCTCAGTTTCAACTCCCTCGAGTCGCTCCAAAAAGGCGGTAAACACGGCTCCGCGCGCGACCTCATCGTCCCCCATATGACCGGCGAAAAGACCCCGCAAATGCCCCTCGGCGCCAAACTCCCCGCCGAAACTATCGCCGAAATCAAAGCCGAAATCGCCAAACTCCCCGTCAACTCGAACCCCACCGACGCCCACTGGACCTGGCTCCGCCAAACCCCCGCCAAACCGCGGAACCCAACAATCAAAGACCAATACTGGCCCCGCAACCCCATCGACAATCACATCCTCGCCAAGCTCGAAAGCCAGAACCTAACCCCCGCCCCCGAAGCCCCCAAACGCACCCTCCTCCGTCGCCTCTACT
>CAMATG010000264.1 GCA_945860645.1 Candidatus Sulfopaludibacter sp. SbA3
AAACTCCTCACCCCCATCCTCCTCCGCCGCCAGGCCCAGGTCGACGCCATCCGCGCCTTCCCCATCGACGACAGGACAGCCCCATGGCCCCACAAGAGCTAACCGAAAAAACCGCCACCGAACTCGGGCCCCTCATCAAGTCCCGCAAGATCTCCCCCGTCGAACTCACCGACGCCTGCCTCGCCCAAATCGCCGCCCACGACAAACAGATCAACGCCTTCCTCACCGTCACCGCCGAACGCGCCCGCGCCCACGCCAAACAGGCCGAAGCCGATATCGCCAAAGGCCGCTACAAAGGCCCCCTCCACGGCATCCCCTACGCCGTCAAAGACATCATCGCCACCAAAGGCATCCGCACCACCAACGGCTCCCGCGCCACAGCCAACAACGTCCCCACCGCCGACGCCGCCGTCGTCACCCGCCTCGAACAATCCGGCGCCATCCTCCTCGGCA
This sequence comes from Candidatus Sulfopaludibacter sp. SbA3, assembly GCA_945860645.1. Taxonomy (GTDB): domain Bacteria; phylum Acidobacteriota; class Terriglobia; order Bryobacterales; family Bryobacteraceae. Next base: position 454 of record CAMATG010000264.1, read on the forward strand.
AACTGAATCTCCTGGAATTCGCTGTGGGCAGCGGCCAGCGCGGCTTGAACGGCCCGGCGCGCAACCCCTGGTCGCTCATCCACTCCCCCTCGGGCTCCTCCAGCGGTTCCGGCGCCGCGCTCGCCGCCCGCATGACGCCACTCACCCTCGGCACCGATACCGGCGGCTCCATCCGCGGCCCCGCCAAAAGCTGCGGCGTCGCCGGCATGAAACCAACCTACGGCCTCGTCCCAGTCGATGGCGTCACCACCCTCAGTTGGAGTCTCGATCACGTCGGCCCCATGGCCCGGTCAGTGGCCGACGTCGCCAAACTCCTCGACGCCATCACCGGCCAACTGTTCCCCCACAAACCCACCGTCAAGGGTCTGCGCATCGGCATCCCCAAGGACTACTTCTTCACCAACGTCCACCCGGAAACCGACGCCGCCCTCCGCCAGGTGATGACCCAACTCACCCAGCTCGGCGCCATCCTCACCGAGTTCTCCATCCCCAACGCCAAAATGTGCGGCGCCGTCTCCGCCATCATTCTCGGCTCCGAATCGGCGACCTACCACCAGAAGCGCCTCCAAACCCAGGCCGATCAACTGGACCCCCTCGTCCGCGAGCGCCTCGAAGCCAACTCCTGCTACTCCGCCGTCGACTACATCCAGGCCCTGCGCCTGAAAACCATCCTCACCGCCGAAACCGACGCCGTCTTCCAAACCTGCGACGCCATTCTCCTCCCCGCCGGCAACGCCGCCCCGCTCCTCACCGACGAAATCGCCAACACAGACATCCCGCCGGTCCCCCCGCCCCCAGCGCGCCCCGACGTCGTCAATCTCGCCAACATCACCGGCATGCCATCGCTCGTCATCCCCTGCGGCTTCACGACCAGCAAGCCAACACTCCCCTTAGGCGTCCAGTTCTGCGCCCCCCGCGGCGCCGACGCCCGGCTCCTGCAAATCGGTGAAGCCTACCAAAACGCCACGAACCATCACCGCCCAAGCCCTATGCGATCTTAAGCGCCAACAGCGTTCCCGGCTCCATGTATAGCCCCTGCCACTGCACCCCAAAGTGCAGATGCGGCCCCGTCACCCGGCCCGAACTTCCGCTCTCGGCAAGCACCGCGCCCTTCTCAACCGTCTCCCCCACCGGCACCAGAAACTTCGAAAGGTGCATGTACAACGTAAACAGCCCCTCCCCGTGATCCAGAACCACAAACCCGCCCTCGTAGTACATCTCCTCGGCAATCAACACCCGCCCCCGCGCCGCCGCCCGCACCGGAGTCCCGATCACCGCCCGAAAGTCTAATCCCTGGTGCGTACTCTGCGTCTTACCGTTATACGTCCGCCGCGTCCCGAATGGCGAGCTCTGCGACGTGTCCGTCGGCGCGCCAAACGCTCCCGCCCACAGCCGCTCAGACCGCGTTGCAAAGACTTTCTTCTTAACTCCCTGTTCCCGCGCAATCCGTTCGGAAACACTCTTCGGCGGCGTCACAAACTTCGGAGCAACGGTCAGCTTTCCCGTGCGATACAGATGCGGCGCCACCCGCACCTTGTGCGACCTCCGCTCCCCCAAATCCAGCACATGCACGCCCGGCTTCGTATCCAATCCCACGGCCGCCAGCCCCACCCAGCGCTTCGACGACGCGTCCAAACCGAACGTCACCGTCCGCCCCATCCACTGCCCCGCCTCCACCTTCTCCGCGAAGGAAAACAAAACGGGTGACCCCGGAAACGGAGCCCGCGGCCCAATCCGAAACGGTTCCTCGGGACTCGCAACCTGCGCCGCCAACGGCGCCCCAGCCAAAAACGCACGGCGTAGCATCTTCCCTCTGAGCCTACCGCACATCGGCAGTGCCCCAGAGAGCAACGCCCCCCCCGCCCAACGAGGGGGCGCACAAAACTACAACGTCAGCGCCTTCAGATACTCTCGGAACACCCCACCCAAATCGTGCCGCTTCAACGCGAACTCCACCGTCGCCTGCAGGAACCCCAGTTTGTCGCCGGCGTCATACCGCTTGCCCTCAAACTTATACCCATACACCGGCCGGCTCCGCAGCAAATGCTTCAACCCATCGGTCAACTGGATCTCCCCGCCCCGCCCCGGCTCCACAGCCTCAATCGACGGGAAAATCTCTGGCGTCAAAACGTAGCGCCCGATAATCGCCAGATTGCTCGGCGCATCCTCGGCCTTCGGCTTCTCCACCATATTGCGAATCCGGAACAGCCGGCCGCTCTGTCCCATGTGGTCCACCGGCTCGGCGTCCACCACGCCGTAGGCGGAAATCATATCCTTCGGCACTTCCATCAGCGCCACCACAGAGGCGCCGTAGAACTCGTACACATCCTGCAACTGCCGCAAGCACGGAACCTCGGAATCGATCACGTCATCCGACAGCACCACGCAAAACGGCTCCTGGCCCACCAGTTCCTTAGCGCGCAACACCGCATGGCCCAAGCCGAGCGCCTCTTTCTGCCGGACATACGAGACATCGATCATGTCGGAGATACCACGCACCAGCGCCAGCAGGTCTTTCTTCCCGCGTGTCTCCAACAGGTGTTCCATCTCGAAACTGACGTCGAAATGATCCTCGATCGAGCTCTTCCCTCGACCGGTCACGATGATGATGTTTTGCAGTCCGGAGTGGATCGCCTCCTCCACTCCGTACTGAATCAGCGGCTTATCAACAAGCGGCAACATCTCTTTGGGCTGGGCCTTCGTGGCAGGAAGGAACCGCGTGCCCAGGCCGGCAGCGGGAAACACTGCCTTGCGAGCTTTCGGAATCATACCCTTTCATTGTCGGCCAGAATCGCCGCGAAGCACCCTCAGATCAATCCGACAAAAATCCCTTAGCTACACCTAGTTACAGGGCACTCCATTTACAGCAAATACCCCAGGAGCTGCATTCGTTCCACTATACGTTCCCTGGAATCCAATCTGCACCGAGCCCCCGGCCGGCACCTGTCCGTTATAGGGCGCGCTCCGAACAGTTACGGCCGCGCCCGCCTGGCTCACCGTTCCGTTCCAGAGATTCGTCACCCGCTGGTTACCAGCGAAAGCGAAGGTCATCGTCCAGGTGCTCCAAGCGGAGGCTCCGCTATTGGTAATCGTGAGGTTGGTGACAAAGCCGCTGCCCCAGTCGCTCGCGATCACATAGCCAACCCGGCAACCGGCAACCGGAGCAGGGGTAGGAGTCGGAGTCGGCGTAGGTGTCGGAGCCGGCGCCGTCCCGCCCGAGCAAGCCACGCCGTTCAAGCTGAACGAGGCCGGCTTGGCATTCGTCCCCGAGTAAGTGGCGTTAAAGCCCAGCGTAACCGTCACCCCATTGGCAATCTGCGCGTTCCCGGCATCCCGCATTGTCACCGTCTGCCCGCTCTGCGCATAGCTCGCGTTCCACGATTGCGTCAGCGTCTGGTTCCCGCCAAACGCCCAAACCAGCTGCCACCCATTGATCGCCGCCCCGGAGCCGTTGGTAATCGTCAGGTCCGCCGTGAAGCCCGAGCCCCAGTCGTTCCGGTTCAAGTACGTCACCGCGCAGCTAACCGCGGGCGGCGGCGTCGGAGTAGGCGTAGGAGTCGGCGTAGGCGTAGGAGCCGGCACGCTGGAAGCCTGAATCGTCGCCAACCGCGTCTGCTTCCCCTGAATCACTGTATTCCAGTCATCGGCCAAAATCCCGCCCGTATCCCCCGAGTTCGGATTCCAGCTCCAGTACGTCCAGTTAAAGCCACCCGTCCCCGCGCCCAGATAGGCGACCAGCGCATCCAGCCATTGCTGATCGGAGCCCGTCTGTAACTTCGTGCCAAACTCACCCACCAGCACCGGGGCGATATTATTCTTCTTCAAATACCCCCAGTGCCGGTCCCAGATCCCCGGCAGATTCGCCGGATAGTCGGGCGCCGAGAAATAGGATTGCGGATACACCGTCGACGGATAGTCATGGGCTGAATACACCACCCGGTTCGCCACGTTCAGCTGCACCGGCGCCGCGCCGGCGCCCATCAGATTGCCGCCCCACCAGTAGAAGCTGCCGTTGTGCGACTCCACACCCTCCACGATGATCAGCAACTCCGGGTTCACCGCCAGAATCGCGTTCCCCGCCCGCTGCGCCGCCAGCCGCCAATCGGTCGTGTTCGACCCGCATCCCCAGCACGCCGCCCCGTGCGGCTCGTTGTGCAGGTCCATACCCACAACGGTCGCATTGCCCTTATACCGTGTCGCCAGCATCTGCCAGTCAGCAATCCAACGGGACTCCGGATACGCCGCCGTATACCAAAGTTCCGACTGCCCACCCGAATCCGGCCGGTGACGGTCCAGAATCACCCGCAGGCCGATCTGCCCCGCATAACCCACAATCTTGTCCATGATCTGCAACCCGTTCAGGTTCGCCAGGTCCGGATTCTTGCTCAGATCGATGCTGTTCGGCTGGCTCCCGCCATCGAACAACTGGTTCGAATACGGCAACCGGATCGCGTTATAGCCCAGCGATTTCATCTGGTCCATCATGCTCTTGTACCCGCGCGTCCACAGCCCGTGCGGGGCATAGTTCCCCGTCTCCATGCCGAACCAGTTCACCCCGGCGATCTTCACCGGCTGATTCCCGGCGTCCACGATCTGGCTGCCCAAGGTATGCCAATACCCGGAGTCGGCGGCGAGTAGTGCGGTGGCGCCGGCCAGTGCGGCCAGCAGCGATTTCAACTTCATTCACGGTCTCCCATTTCGAGTACCTACCTAAGGGAGGTAGTATCAAACCCAAAGCAGGTATAGGCCCAAAGTTCGGCCGTTACAGGAATCAACGACATAGGAATCTACTCCCCATGGAGGTAGCCTTTCGTTTCGACAGGGAATAGGAAATCTTTACCCGTACGGCGTGGTACTTTTCTAGCGAATTGCCATCGTGACACCCGCCTGCGACTGGAATCCGCCCGCCGCAACGGTCACCGGAATCGCACCGCCCACCGGAGCCGTTGCAGGAATCCGGGCGTTGAACTGAAAGACCCCCGGCAGGATCCGTCCCGCAAACAGCAATTCGCCCTCGCGGTCGCCGAACAGCACGCGCGCCCGCGCCACCGGCGCCCCGGACCCATCGGCGTTCCCCATCCCGGTTGCGAACAACGTCACCACCGCGCCACGCGCCGCCGGCGTCCCGGCGCTGTTGCGGTCGCCCGTTTCGGCGTGAAACACCACCGCCTGTCCCCGCCCTCCGGAGACAGTAAAAACCCCCGGATTCGCATCGGCCACCGGCAGATAGATCTCGTTACCCGCCTGCCCCAGGAAGCCCAATTGAAGCCTCGCAATCCCACGGATGCCAGCCGGCAGCACCGCCCCGGCCTGCCCCTCGACGGCGTAGAGCATCTCGGCCGGCTTCCCATCCACCAACAGCGAAACGTCTCCCACCGTGGTCGGCAGTGCGCCCGAGCCATCAAGCTCCGCCGTCGCCATCCGCGACGCCCCGAAATCACTGCCGAACAGCGCCACCACCTGGCCCGGAGACACAGGCCCAGCCGCGAAACTGGCGCCGTTGACGACCGCCGCGGCGGTCACTCGCGGCGCCGTCGGTTTGCCCAGCAGCACGTAGTTGCTCTGCCCGGCCCGCAGCGCAAAGGGAATCACCCGCCGCACACCGTCGATCGTCACAACGGCCTCGTAGTTCCCGCCAAAGCCGCGGAAACGGACGGCGCCATCGGCATCGGTGCGCGTGTTCAACCCGCTCCGCCATTTTCCAGAAACCAGCTCCCGCCAAACCGCGCCCGCCGGCTTCGGCGTCCAGTCGGTGCGCCACAGCGCGGCGTTCGGCCGGAAGTGCGCGCCCTCCCAGAACCCCCACAGCGTCACCCCGCTCAGCGCCGGATGGCTGAAGGCCATCGTCAAAAGATCGGACAGATACTCGGCCTGCAGCCCCTCGTCCTCCACGTCAATGTCGAGCTCGGTAATCTGCAGATCGCGCCTGTAGGCGCCGTAGCGCGAAAGGATCTCATACACCCGCGCCGGGTCGGTCAACTGCCCTTGCATATGCGCCTGCAGCCCGATGCCATCGACGGGTGCGTCTTTTAGCGTCTGCAACACGGCGTCCAACCCGGCCTGGTGCGGCGTGTCGTTACCCCCGCCTTCAATCAGGTTGTAGTCGTTCACATACAACCGCGCCGCCGCGTCCCCGGCCCGCGCTGTCGCAAACCACGCCGGCATCGCCGACCCGCCGATAATCTTCTGCAACGTCGTATTGGTTACCGGTTCGTTCAGCACATCCCACTCGGAAACCATCCCCGCCGTCGCCGCCGTCGTCGTCGCGATATGCCGGTCGATCTCGGCCTGCAACCCGCTCGGGCTCGCCGCAAACCCGCGCAGCGTCGCCGGCAGATACTGCCAGTCCGGCCACACCAGATTGTGCCCGCGGACCTGCTTGATCCCATTGGCGCGCAGCCACTCCAACCCGCGCAGCGCCCGCTCGGGGTTGGCGCTCCACTCGGTCCATTTCAAGTCGTTCTCCGGCGTTGCGCGGTTGAAGTTCTCCAGAAACGTGCGCCGGTAGCCCTCGGCCGTCGCGCCGGCAGCCAGCAACAGCTCCGATTGCACCGCCGTGCCGAAGCCAAACTGGTGCGCCGTCATTCGAATTTCAAGCCCGGCATCGGCCACCGGCTTCCCGTTGTCGTCCCGCACCACAATTACCGCGTCGCCCTTGCGCAGCGTTTCAATCCGGCGCTCGGCCTCGGCCCGCCAGGATTTATCGGCAAACCCGGCATACGGATAATCCGTGAGCCCCAGTGCGCTGACGCGCCCACCCGGCCCGTAGTTCACCAGCGCCAACCCCGCCAGCTCAATCTCCTGCGGCCCGAACCCCACCCAGAACTGAATGGAGAAGCCATCGGCCAAGTTCGTCTTCACCGCCCGGAACGGAATCTGGAACCGTTTCCACTCGCTCCCGGCCGACAAAAACCATTCAGCCGACTTTTGATATGGCGGCTTGTCCTCCTGCACCACAAATCGTGTGTGCGCCTGGCCGTAGACGGCGGACGCGCTCCGCACCCACACCGTCGCCACCAGCAGGTCCCCTTGCCGAATCCCCTGCAAAGCGCGGCCGGTCAAGGTGAAGTCATAAGGATTGCCCGTCCCGGCCGGAAACGGCGTCTTCAGCCGCCAGCGCCGCGAAAACGGCTGGCCCGTCACATCGGCGACCGTCCAGTTTTCCGCGCCCAGCCCCTGCAACCGGAACTGCGGCGTCGCATCCGGCGGCAGCAGCGGCACCCCGGTCTGCGCATAGGCCATCGAGCCGGCAGCAAACAGGAGTGTGAACCACGGACAGAGTTGACGCATAAATCCCTTCGACGTCTCGACGTCTGTCTGATTTATCGGCGAAATGTGGAGGGAATTTTAAAAAGATTGGGATGGCGGTCGATTAGCTCTTCAGGAGCGGAAGTACGGTGGATCCCTACATACCCGGCTAGTACTTAGTTGCGTAAGTCAGAGTACTTGAGCTTCGGCGTGGAAGGGAAGACGACGGCCTTTTTCCATTCAAACGGCGCGGCTTTCTCGTTATAGACATCGACGAAGGCATCGATGGCTTGACGGAGTTGTTTCGGGGAGGTAAAA